>JAPOVQ010000030.1 GCA_026708035.1 Chloroflexota bacterium
GGCGGTGCCGAGGCCCTTCCCCACGCGCCCCGCCCCCAATAATTCAAAGGTCTCCCACGGGAGAGGGAGCGGACGAGGGAATGACGGACCAAATTTGGGCCATTACCGGAAGCAACGGGAAATTCTCGTGGTAAGGTACCCAGGCGCGGTCGTCGGAGTGATGGTCGCGCGGCGGGAGGCATGGAGCGTCAGTCCGTGCGCCGTGTCTCCGCGGTTCTGTTGGTCGCATTCGTGGTCGGTGTTGGCGTGCAGAGCGCCTGCGTCGGCGACCGCGTTGAGCAAATTCCGACCGGCCAGGCCCTAGTCGTTCCCGCCCCCGGAGCTGCCTGGTTCCGCGTCCCGGAGGCGGCCGCTCCCGGACCGGCCGGGGAGCCATTCAACATTCCGGCGCCAGCATTGACCGCGCCAGTCACTCCCCCACCGATCGCCGGGTGGTCTCAGACGTCCAGACCAGCCGAAACGGCATCGGCCGTTTCCACACCAACCGCCGGGTGGTCCCGCACGTCCACGCCGGCTGTCACCGCATCAGCCACTCCCGTACCATCCGCCGCGCCGTTGCCCACCTCCACGCCAGCCGTGAGCGCATCAGCCACTCCCGTACCAACTGCCGCGCCGTCGCCCACCTCCACGCCAGCCGTGAGCGTCGCAGCCACCCCCACTCCGACCGCCGCGCCGACTCGAACCCGCGAGCCGGACACGGGTTCACGGGGCCCTGGCTCGCGGGCGCCGCGATCGGAGGTTCCCGGACTAATCCCAGTGCCGGCGCTTGGCAACCCCGAGGCGGAGTGCGAGGCCCTCGCGGATAGCTACACCGCCGCGCACAAGTTCTATCAGGCCGGCACCGCCACGAGCAGCACGGCGTGGAATGACTACCTCACCGCTCACAACTCCGGCCAGGCCGATCCCGCCAGGGTCGCGCGGCTGCAGCAGTCGTATGAACGGCTCTCGGCGAACCTCGATCGCTCGCTGGCGACCATGGCCGCCAGCGAGCAAGCCGCGCACGACCTCGAGGCCGATCGAAGAGGAAAGTGCGATCTCGATCAGGTCGCAGGCCAGCGCTACCTCGGCTTGCCACCGCCGCAAGGCTGAGCGCACCGCTGCCGGCACGGCGACCCGTCCCACGCGCCGGCCCCTCCGTCATTCCGGTCCTTCGGGATTCGTCATTCCGGCCTGAGCCGGAATCCAGTACCACAGGACCAATCAGCCGCGCGTAGGGGCGACGCATGCGTCGTCCTTCCCTCTTACGCACACGTCACTTGTGGGGAGTGGGCTAGAGCCTTCCCCAGACTTAACCCGGCGGTAAGGGTGATCCGAGCCTTGGACGTGGGATGTCGACCGTTTCTGCAATGGGCTCCAAATCAGGCCCGTCCGACCTCCCCGCCGGTTTGCCGGGGCTAACCGAGGACGCCGGGATCTCCGATCCAACGAACGTTCCGGGAAGCCTGGCTTGCTGCGCGGCAGAATCTCTCGTCGGCGGTCCACAACTCGCAGCCAAACTCTTCTGCCAGCGCCAAGTAGTGGGTGTCGTAGACCGCGCCCTGTTGAAGTTCGGTTGCCAACTCCAGGGCTCTGACGTGTAGCTCTTGCGTCTGGTGCAACTCAAGCCGCGAGCTAAGCAACTGCGAGATCATGCGAGCGGAGTCTCCGACGCTCAACTGGTCGCGAATCACCCTTCGATGGAGCGCGTTGGCGACTTCGAAGGGCAGCAGGTAGGGAGCGGCCGGGGTGACCTCATCGTCATGCCATGCACTGAGAATCGCCAAAGCCCTGTCAGTGTGCTCCTCTCTCACCAACCACTTGACGGCCACGCTCGCATCGACGACGACATGTCCGCTCACGCCCACCGCTCCATCTGGGCATCCCTAATCTCGCGAACCTCGCGAATCAGGTCGACGGAATTTCCGGGTAGAGTCTTTTCCCCGAAGATCTCCGTCTGAAGTTCTGCGAACCGTTCGTGGTCGGGCTTGTCGGACAGCAATTCGCTCGCGCCGTTGGCCTCGTCCCTTGTCAACTCCCGATCGATAGCGGCCTGACAGTACCCACGCATGCTGACGCCCTTGAGCGCGGCCATGACCTTCAAGCGGCGCTGAAAGCCGGCCTCCAGGTCCAGGGTCAATCGCTTCTTCCGGGCTGGCATGGGTGCCCCTTCCCGACGATACGGGTTATCACGAAGCATAGTGCAAATACGGAAAAGCGTGTACGCCCAACGAATCTCGAATGCGCAGACCTTCGACAGCCTCACAGTTAGCGCCGACCACCCGTTGGATCACCGAGTTGCCACAACGAACCAGCCCGAAGCTTCACCGCGCGCCCCGCTCTAGCTCAGATCGGTACCTCGGTGATGCACAGCCCGTCGTCGTTCACGTCCACCACCAGGAATCCCTGTTGGGCGTTGGCGTGCGGATTGGATTGATCCGGGCCGAGGGTTATCCAGGTCGATGGCGCCGTTTCGCTCCGAATGCCATTCACCGTGTCGCTCGTGCGCCGATGCACGTGACCCGAGAAGACGCCCAGCACGCGGTCGTGGCGCTCCAGGACGGCCATGAGAGCGGCAGCATTTGTCAGCATCACGCGGTCCAGCCAATCGATGCCAATTGGATGGCAATGGTGATGGACGAACAGCACGGCTGACTCACCGCTACGGGCGTCCAACGTGCCATCGAGCCAGGCGAGTTGCTCGGCGCCCAGACGCCCCCCGACGGCGCCGCCAACAGGGTTGGAATTGAGCACCACCAGCAGCACCCCGCCGCGGACGAGCGCGTAGTAGCCGCCGGGCGCTCCCGCGGGCTCGACGTCATTCGGGAGCGCGAGCGCGTCGGCCAGCATCCTGCCGTCGTCGTGATTTCCCTGCACGAAGAGTTGCGGCATGGCTACGTCATGCGTGATGCGCACGAATTCGGCATAGGCCGCCGGGCTGGACGTGCTCGTCTGGTCGCCCAGATGCACGACGAGCTGCGGCGCCGGACGAACGCCGGCCAGCGCGCGAACCGCCGCTTTCAAATTCTCGCGTGCGTCCGCGCCATGCTGCGGCGGGGCGCCGGGCGAGATCATGTGGGCGTCGCTGAGGATGGCGAAGCGCAGGTTGGGCGACTGAGCTATGGCGCGGCCTCCGGTCCACGGTCCACGAAGTCGCGGTAGAACTCGCGCACGCGGTCGGGATCGAGGCTGTCCATCGGCTCCTGCCAATGCCAGGCCACCAGCATGAACTTGGGCGCCAGTCCCGCATACGGCATCGCGATCAGCTTCACCTCGCCGAATGCCCCGTTGGGAAGGTCCTGATGAATGGCCTCCAGCTGCGGCACCACCTCGTCACAGTCGGTGTCACAGCGATACAGCACCGCAATGGCCCCGTGCTCCAGGTTGTGCACCCACAGACCTTCCTCGACCGGCTCTTCGTAGACCCCGTAGGGCGCGCCGATGGGGTAGTGGGTTCCTGACGCCGGGGGAACGTTGGCGTACTCAATGGGCGTCCCCACGGGGACGTGCAGGCGGCCTTCGTCGTCGATCCGGACGCGCCGGGCGGCAACTTCGGCGGACGGCGTGTTTGAAACGATCAAGAGAACGATCAGCGCGGCGACGCCGCCCACCGCGAGCAACACGCCGCTGCCAATCAGCGAGCGCCGCAGCCAGCGGCGACGTCGCGCGATGCGCTGCCGCTCTTGACGCGCCTCCCGGCGACGTTCGAGTTTGACCGCCGCCCTGGACCCGCGTCGCCTCGCCACGGCGTCTCCCGTCTGACACTTGGTTCATGCGATTGTGCCACCGGCTGCTTGGCCGGCCGGGACGCGGAAATACGGGCGCCCACGAGAGGCGCCCTTACATCGCCCGCCGGGGGATGAAGCCACGTCCCTCGGATGGCCACATGCGTAAGCGCCGTTTGTGGTGAGCCCTTCGGCAAGCTCAGGACAGGCTTTGTCGAACCATGAACGGCGCCCTTCGACTTCGCTCAGGGCGAGCGGATAATGGCGCCAGGCACCACCAGTGCACATAACGCTCTGAGAGGACCACCGCGACATGCCTGCCACCGCAGCCGCCGGATTGATCGGCCTGGGCGTCATGGGTCGAAACCTCGCCCTCAATATCGCCTCGCGCGGCTTTCCCCTCGCGGTCTACAACCGCACCTACAGCCGGACCACGCATTTCCTGGAGCGCGAGGCGTCCGGCACTGACATCCAGGGGGTCGAGAGTCTGGAGGACTTCGTCGCCGCCCTGGAGCGGCCGCGGCGGGTGATCCTAATGGTCGATGCCGGCCGCGCCGTCGATGCGGTGCTCGACCAGCTCATCCCGCTACTGGATCCCGGCGACACTATCGTGGACGGCGGAAACTCCTTCTACGCCGATACCGAGCGCCGCATCGACGTGGTCGAGGGCGCCCGGATGCACTACCTGGGAACCGGCATCAGCGGCGGCGAGACGGGCGCGCGCTACGGCCCCTCAATCATGCCCGGCGGCGACGAGGATGCGTATGCGCGTCTAGCGCCCATCCTCACGCGGATCGCGGCACAGGTGGACGACGGCCCCTGCGTGACCCACGTGGGGCGCCGAAGCGCTGGACATTATGTCAAGATGGTCCATAACGGCATCGAATACGGCGACATGCAGCTCATCGCCGAGGCCTACAGCTTTCTGGCCGCGGCGGGCTATCGACCCGACGAGCTGGCCGGCATTTTCGCCGCCTGGAACGAGTCCGACCTCGAGTCCTATCTGATTGAAATCACGGCGGACATCTTCAAGGTGCGGGACGCCGAGGGCGACGGTTTCCTGGTCGATGCCATTCTCGATCAGGCCGGCCAGAAGGGCACCGGTCGCTGGACGTCACGCGACGCGCTCGATCTGGGGACGCCAATCCCAACCATCGACGCCGCCGTGTGGTCGCGCCACATCTCGGCGCTCAAGGACGAACGCGTCGCGGCGGCGCCGGTGCTCCGCCCACAGGGCGCCCCGCGGATCGAACGCTTCGATGGCCTCGTCGAATCCGTGCGCCTGGCGCTATACGCCGCCAAGGTGTGCTCGTATGCCCAGGGCATCTCCCTGCTGCGGGCCGCGTCCGAGTCCTACGCTTACGAGCTCGAACTCGCCGAGCTGGCGCGCATCTGGAAGGGCGGCTGCATCATTCGCGCCCGTTTGCTAGGAGACATCCAGCGGGCATTCACCGCCGACCCGTCGCTGGTGAATCTCTTGCTGGACGAGGAGTTCCGTGCGCAGTTGGCCGAAGCAGACGAGGGCTGGCGCCGGGTCGTAATCAGCGCCAAGAACGCCGGACTGCCGTTCGCCGCCATGAGCGCTTCGCTGGACTACTACGACGCTTACCGCTCCGACCGTCTGCCGATGAACCTCACGCAGGCCCAGCGCGACTACTTTGGCGCGCACACCTACCGGCGCCTCGACCGGGATGGCGTGTTCCACACGCAATGGGAGGAAGGGGCAGAGACCGGCGCCGCCGGCAGCGATCCGGTCGACTCCTAGCACGGCGCGGGCCGGCCCCATGTCGCCTAAGGTGTACCGAGGCGTTCAGGGCAGCCACACAGGGCTGCCCCTACATCAGCCGACTCCTGGCCCCTCGGTGGCCGGTTTCCCTGTAGGGGCGCCCCTCGTGGGCGCCCGTTTGCTTCCGACTGCCTGTGGCCCCGGCATGGTGCGGTGCTAGGCCGACATCGCTAGAGGGCCGACTTCGGAAACCGGGCGTAGGCGCTCACTGGCACGCCATAGCCCCCGGCTTGGCCCAATCTCAGGTCCACGGCCGCCCCCGAAAGCATGCGGGCCTGGGTTGGCGTCACGCCGAGGTCGCGCACCAACCGCTCCTCCATCGCGGACGTGGCCTGTCGCAGCGCTTCCGTGAGGTCGTCGGCGACGCCCACGGTCATCACATGCGTGGCCGTCTCGAACCAGGGCCGTTCCAGGGACTCACCGCGCAGCACGTCCAAAGTCACGTCGATCTCGGCGGTGATGTTTACCCCGGAGTGCGCCTCGGCGTCGCCCATGGTGGCGTGGACGTCGCCGATGCCGAAAAGCGCGCCCGGCGCTCGCACCGGGAGATACACGGTCGTGCCCGCGGCGATCTCGTTGAAGTCCAAATTGCCGCCGTGGTCCCCGAGGCTGAGGGTCATGATGCTGCCCCCGGCCGGCGCCACGCCAATCGTGCCCACCATCGGGCGGGCCGGCAGACGGACTCGGCCAGCGAACCGGACGGCTTCGCCTTCCACGTCAAAGGGCTCAATTCCCGGATCCACCGGCCGATCGCCAAGGATGCCAGTGCCCGGCAGCGCCGCCACGTATCCGCGCGGCGCGAGCCGAATCGCCTCGATCGCCACCCGCAGCGTGTCGCCGGGCGCCGCATCCCTCACCCCGATCGGTCCCGTGCACGGGTTCATGCTGCCGGGGGTGCGTCGGCGGGCAAAGGCGTCGACATCGAGGTCGTCGCAATGCCCGTCGTAGGCGTCTCGGGCCTCGACGGTGAGACGGGCGTGCGACGGAACCCAGACGACCGGCGACGCGTCGGCGTCGAATTCGCAGGTCGCATGGCGCGCGGAGATGCGCTGGCGCTCTACTTCTGAATTCACAGGGCCTCCTTCAACGCCCGCGCGGCGCTGGCGGTCATGCCGTCGACGGTGGCGAGTTCCGTCGCCGATGCTTGACGAATCTGATCGAGCGACCCGAAGGCGCGAATCAGGGCCCGCTTGCGCTTCGGGCCGATGCCCGGGATTTCGTCCAGGATCGATCGCCGCCCCTTCTTGGTGCGCAGCTTGATGTGAAAGCTCACCGCGAAGCGATGCGCCTCGTCGCGAATTCGCTGCGCGAGTCGCATGCCATCGCTGTCGTGGGGGAGCCGAATCGAAGTCGAGCGTCCGGGAACGAACAGCTCCTCGTGCTGTTTGGCGATCGCGGCCAACGGCATTTCCGCCGGATCGATGGCGAACTCCCGGAACACATCCAGCGCCGCGCTCAGCTGGCCCTTCCCGCCGTCGATGAGCACCAGGTCCGGCGCTGAACCCCATTCGCTGCTCGAGCCCGCCGTCACGTTGGTCGGCGCGGGCAAGTCCGTGTCAGGGTCCATCTCCCGCAGCGGGACAACAGCCAGCGCACGCGCCCCCAGGCTGGTGTCGGAAGCCTCTCCGGCGACCTTGGTATAACGCGCAAAGCGGCGTCGCAGCACTTCCCGCATGGATTCGAAGTCGTCGTTGCCCGGCTGGTTTCGGATCTTGAAGCGCCGATACTTGCCCTTCTTGGCCACGCCGTCCTCGAAAACCACGAGCGAGCCCACAACCAAGGACCCTTGGATGTGGGAGATGTCGTAGGCCTCGATGCGCCGCGGCAGACGCTCGAGCCCCAGCGCCGTGCCGATTTCGAGCAGCGCCTGCCGAAGCTTGCGGCCGGAGTTGAGCCAGCGAGCCCGCTCGATCTGCAGCGTGTCGCGCACGTTGCGGGCGGCCATGGCCACGAGCTTTCGCTTTTGGCCGCGCTGCGGGGCGCGGACCTCAACCTTCGCGCCGCGCAGGGTGCTCAGCCACGCGGCCAGCGGCTCCGGATCCGAAAGCCGCGCCGATGTGAGCACCAAGAGCGGCACCTCGGGCGCGCGGTCGTAGTACTCACGCACGAAGTCGTCGAGCATCTCGGCGTCCGTCTCCTCGCCCGTCACCGCCAGCTCGTAGGCGCCGCGCCCGATCATCTTCCCGCCGCGGATTCGTAGCACGGTTGCCTGGGCCTCGCGCCCCTCGCGCGCCGCGGCGATGACGTCGATCTGGCCGCCGCGCAGATCGGTGATCTTCTGCTCGGCGACGACCTTGTCAATCGCCTTGAGCCGGTCGCGATGCTTGGCGGCGGATTCGTAGTCGTGGGACTCGGCGGCGCTCCACATTTGGGCCGTGAGTTGCTCCACCACGTGGTCGTAGTCGCCGCGCATGAATCCAACCGCACCGTCCACGACCGCCGCGTACTCCTCCACGGTGCAATAGCGCGTGCAAGGCGCAATGCACAGGCCGAGGTGAAATTTCAGGCACGGCCGTGGGATCGGCGTGCCCATGTCGATGGTGCACGTGCGGTAGGGAAACAGCCGGTTGAGCAGCTTGAGCGTCTGTCGCACCGATTTGGCGCTGGTGAACGGTCCGAAATAGAGCGCGCCGTCCCTGAGGATTCGGCGAGTCGTCCCGACGCGCGGGTACGTCTCACCGACCGTGATCTTGACGTAGAGGTATCCCTTGTCGTCGCGAAAGGTGACGTTGAATGGCGGACGGTGCTCCTTGATGAGGTTGTTCTCCAGCAAGAGGGCCTCGACCTCGGAATCGGTGACGATCACCTCGAGATCTGCCACGCGCTGCACAAGGGAAACCGTCTTGGTCGAGTGGTCGCCGCGCCGGAAATAGCTGCGCACGCGGCTGCGGAGGGAGCGCGCCTTGCCGATGTACACCACGTTGCCCTGCGCGCCACGCATGAGGTAGACACCGGGCGCGTCGGGCAGCCCGGCGAGCTTTTCTTCAACGGCGGCGCTGACCGCGGGGGTCACGCTGGGCAATCTCCTTGTCTGGCACGAGAGCAGGCGTTTCCTGGGTCGATTCTAGTGCGATGACATCGCGACCGGCCTTCGGCCCGACCGAGAATTGACGGGAAAGCGCACGGGAAACGCCGCCCGCGCGGGTAGAATGCCGCACAGTCGACCGGTTTCGTGGGTCGCCGAGCCCACGCGCGCGTGAACTACCTGCGTCTGCGGACGATCCTGTTCGTTCTGGGGATCGTTGTCGCCAGCATTTGGCTCTTGCAGTTTCTTTGGGGACTTGTCGGGAACTTCGCGGCCTTGGTCGTGACGCTGCTGCTGGCCTGGATCATCAACCTCATCGCGCTGGAGCCCGTGCGATTCATGCGCCGCTTCCGGATACCACGGTTGCTGGCAGCCACCATCGTCTATCTCGTGATCGCCGGTATCACCGCCCTTTCCGCCTTTTTCATCCTGCCGCCGCTGTTCGCCGAAATCGGCCGGGCCGCCGGAAACCTGACGGCGGGCGCCGCGAATGCCACGCAAATCCTTGAGAACCTGCGCGCGCAGCTGCTGCAATGGGGCGTGCCCCAGGACACCGTGACCGAGGTGGTCACCGGCTTCAATGCACAGATCATCACGCTCGGTCAGGACATCGCCGCCGGAATCTTGGCGTCGACGGGAGCCGTGCTCGGCGGGCTCGGTCTGGCCATCCTCACCTTGATCATTTCGTTCTACATCCTGCTGGGATGGGATATGAACCTGCAGCGGCTGCGCCGCGAATTGCCCGCCGAGTGGCGCGCGCGATTCGACCGCGGCATTCGCTCCGCCGAGCGCACGTTCGGCGGCTGGCTCGGCGGCCAGGCCGTGGCGTCGACCATCTGGGGCGGCGCGGTGGTCCTGATCTTCTTCATCGCCGACATGCCGTTCGGCCTACTGGTTGCCGTTGCCACGGGCTTGCTCATGTTCATCCCGTTCGTTGGCCTCGCGGCCGGCATCGGACTCCCTATCGTGATGGCCCTAACCATTCGCGTCGATCTGGCGATCTGGGTTGGCATCAGCGTGGCCGTGCTCTCGCTCGTCATCGAGAACATCGTCAAGCCGCGGGTCATGGGCACCGCCCTCGGGGTCAATCCGCTGATCGTGATTCTGAGCGTGATCATTGGCGGGGTAGCGGCCGGATTCTGGGGCATCGTGTTCGGCATTCCGATCGGCGCCCTAATCTGGACGTTCCTGCGCTGGGGCGCCCTCGAGGTGCTCCACGCGCAAGCCCGCCTGCATGAGCACCCGGACGA
Organism: Chloroflexota bacterium; assembly: GCA_026708035.1. Classification (NCBI taxonomy): domain Bacteria; kingdom Bacillati; phylum Chloroflexota; species Chloroflexota bacterium. The sequence continues at coordinate 9,763 of JAPOVQ010000030.1, forward strand.
GCCGGCGCCGCAGCCAGCCGCGGCGCCGGCGGAGGAAGCCGACGGTGCCAACGGCGCCACGCTGCCCGAAGAGGCCAAAGAGCCTTCGCAAGGGGTTCGCGCATAAGGTCGCTCGTCCGGATTCTCAAATATGTCCGGCCGCATTGGCGTTGGGCGCTGCTGTCGCTCGCCATGTGGGGCGTCGCCACCGCCATGGACCTGCTGATACCGCAGGTCATCGCGCGCGTCATCGACGAGGGCATTGGGGCCGGCGACCGGACGCGCCTCGCCGCGCTGGTGGGCCTGACCGCCGCGCTCATCTTCGTGCGCGGCGCCGGGTTCTTTTTCACCCGTATGACCATGCGGGTGTACGAAACGCGGGTGGCGTCCCGCATGCGCCTCGACTTCTACGCGCACCTGCAGCGCCTGCCGTTCAGCTACTACGACCGCGTGGACAGCGGCGACATCATTACCCGGGCCGTCAGCGACCTTAACCGCGCCCGGATGTTCGCCGGCGTGGGTGTGACCGAGACGGTGCGCATTCTCGGGCTATACGTCGCGATCATCGTGGGCATGGCCGTCACCAGCGCCACGCTCACGCTGATGATCGTTCCCGTGCTTGTGGTCTTGGCGGGCATGTCCATTTGGTACGGGAGCGTGGTGCGACCCATGTGGCAGCGCATCCAGCAGCAGCAAGCCGCCCTGACCCGGGTACTGTCGGAAAACCTGAACGGCGTGCGGGTGGTGAAGGCGTTCGCCAAGGAGCACGCAGAAATTGAAGCCTTCGACCGCTCGGCCAGCGACCTGTTCGACCTTTCCATGCGTCCCGCGCAGCTTCGCGCGCGGCTGATGCCCGCCATGCTGGCCGTCGCCGGCATTGGCACGGTCATCGTGCTCGGCGTCGGCGGACGAATGGCGCTCGAAGGCGCCGTCTCCGTGGGCGTGCTGGTGGCGTTCTACTACTACTTCGCCCGGCTGATTCCGCCCACGCAGCAGCTGGGATTCGTGGTGCAGCGCATTGCCATCGCCATCGCGTCGGGGGGACGCGTCTTCGAGCTGCTGGATGAGCCCGTGCGTATTGCCTCGCCGCCAAACGGTCACGCGCCGGACCGGGTGGACGGCCGGGTTGAGCTTGACGGCGTGAATCTGTCCTACGGCCGCCGGGAGCCAGTGCTGCGCGAAGTCAACGCCGAAGTTTCGGCAGGCTCGGTCATAGGAATCGTGGGGCCCACAGGGTCCGGCAAGAGCAGTCTGGTCCAGCTCATTCCGCGTTACTACGACGCGACCGCGGGCACGGTGCGGCTCGACGGCGTCGACGTGCGCCAATTCGACCTGGCGACCCTGCGGCGACACGTGGCCATCGTCCCGCAGGACGCCATGCTGTTCTCGGACACCGTCCGAAACAATATCGCCTATGGCGATCCCGGGGCGGACACCGATCGCATCGTCGCCGCCGCGCGCGACGCCCAAGCGCTTGACTTCATCGAAGACCTGCCCGAGGGATTCGAAACCGTCGTCGGGGAGCGCGGCGTGGGACTCAGCGGCGGCCAACGGCAGCGGGTGACCATCGCCCGTGCGCTGCTCACCGAGGCGCCGGTGCTGATTCTCGACGATGCGACGGCCAGCGTGGACACGGAGACCGAACGCCGCATCCAGGAAGCCCTGCGGGCGCGGGCGCGCGGGCGCACCACGTTCGTCATTTCCCAGCGCGTCAGCTCCGTCCAAGGCGCCGACCGGATTCTCGTCATCGAGGACGGCCGCGTGACCGACCACGGCACGCACGACGAGCTGGCCGCCCGCCCGGGCTTCTATCACGACCTTGTGCAGCGGCAGCGTCACTCCGCAATCAATTCCCAAAGCTCCGGGCGCGCAGCCGCCCTTCCGGACGAGAGGTAGCGCGATGGCCCTGAGCGGCGCGAACGCCCGCGGCACGTTTGCCGAGGAGTCGGCGGAAGTTGCCGGCCTCGGCGCCCGTGTGGCCCGACGGCTGCTTGGACTGCTGGCCGCCGACCGCCGTCGCATGAGCATCGCGCTCACGGCGCTCCTGGCCGTCGCCGGGTTCGGCGTGCTGCAGCCCATCATCATCGGACGCGCGATCGACGACGGCGTACTGGCGAATGACGGGAACGTGCTGCTGTTCGCGGTCGTCGCCTACGCGGCGGTGACGCTCGGCCACGGAATCGCCCTGGGCGTCCAGCGGCAGTTGACCGCACGTCTCGGGAACCAGCTGCTGCATCGCCTGCGCACGGGGGTCTTTCGGCAGTATCAGCGCCTCTCGCTTGGATTCTTCGACCGCCAGATCACCGGACGCCTGATCAGCCGCGTCGTGTCGGACATCGAAGCGATCGGCGAGGTGCTCACCGAAGGCGTGCTTGGCGCCGCGGCCGACGTGGCCATGCTTGTCGGCATCTTGGTGGCCATGAGCCTGCTGAGCTGGCAGCTCACCCTGCTGTGCCTGGTGGTGACGCCGCTGCTGTACGTCAGCGCGCGGCTCGTGGCCGCCCTGGCGCGTCGGTGGTACCGAACCATGCGAGCCCGCACCTCGACGCTCAACGGCGTGCTCGCCGAGTCAGTGCTCGGCATGCGCATCACGCAAGCCTTTGCCCGGGAGGCGGTGAATCTCGAGCGTTTCGACGTGGTCAACCAGTCGCAGCTCCAGGCGCAGCTCCGCACATTCACCATCTCGTCCGCCACCGTGCCCGTGGTCGAGGTGTTCACCGCCATCGCCACCGGCCTGGTGCTCTGGTTCGGCGGCAGCTTCGTGATTGATGGGATTGACGGGCTGACGGTGGGTCTGGTGGCCACGTTCGCGCTGTTTATCGAGCGCTTCTTCGCCCCAATCCAGGAGCTCGCCGCACGCTACGAAACGCTGCAGGGCGCCCTGGCCTCGGGTGAACGCGTCTTCGAGATCCTGGACATCGAGCCGGAGATCATCGACGCCCCCGACGCGCAAGACCTCGGGGAAATCAGGGGGGAGATCCAGTTCAGGCAAGTGAATTTCGGCTACGACCCCGAGTCGCCGGTGCTCCACGACTTCGAGCTGCACGCGCGCCCGGGCGACATGATCGCGCTCGTCGGGGCGACCGGCGCCGGCAAGACCACCGCCATCAACCTGCTGTTTCGCTTCTACGACGTGACGTCAGGCTCGATCACGGTCGACGGTCACGATGTGCGCCACGTGACCCAGCAATCGCTCCGACGGCGCATGGCCCTGGTGCTGCAAGAGCCAACGCTATTCAGCGGAAGCGTCCACGACAACATTGCGTATGGCCGACCGACGGCAACGCGCGACGAGGTTATCGCCGCGGCGAAGGCGGTTGGGCTGCACGACTTCGTGGAGTCGCTGCCGTTTGGCTATGACACGCAGGTCGAAGAGCGCGGCGGCGGCCTCTCGATTGGGCAGCGGCAGCTGGTGTCCTTCGCCCGAGCGCTGCTGCTGGATCCGCGCGTACTGGTGTTGGACGAGGCGACGAGCGCCGTGGATGCCCAGACCGAGGCGTACATTCAGCGAGGCCTCGAGACCCTCATGGCCGGCCGGACGGCCATCGTGATCGCCCACCGCCTCTCGACGGTGCAGCGGGCAACGGAGATCGTCGTCCTGGAACACGGGCGAATCGTGGAGCGCGGCACGCACGACGAGCTGCTCGACCACGGCGGTCTGTATCACGGCCTGCATACGCTGGGTCTTGGCACGATGGACGAGCTTGACAGCGCCACCGCGCGCCGCGCGGCCAGGGATTCATGATGGTGCCCGGAGGCTGGAATCCCATTTCGGCTCCTCTGGATCACCTCATCGCCCCGCCGCGGACGGTTTCGGAGACCTGCGCGCTGCTCGTACTGCTGCACGGGCGCGGGGCCGACGCGCACGACCTTCTGCCACTGGCGAACGAACTGGGTCGCGAAGACCTGCTGGTGGTGTCCCCGCAAGCGCCCTACGCGCTCCCCGGTCCATTCGGCATCGGCTACGCGTGGTACGACATGCACGACATTGGCGATCCCGATCCCGTGACCTTCGAGCCGAGCTTGGCCCGGCTGCGAGAGTTCATCGATGAGGTTGTCGCGGGCTACCCGGTCGATGCAGACCGCGTATTCCTGCTCGGCTTCAGTCAAGGCGCGGTGATGTCGCTGGCCACGGCCTCCACCGATCCCAGGCGATTGGCCGGCGTCGTCGCGCTGAGTGGGTACCTGCCCGAGTCGGTGGTATGCGCCGAAGGCGGAAGGCTCGACGACCTGCCCGTCTTCATCGGACACGGCAATGCCGACCCACTCATCCCCGTGACCGAGGGCCACAAGGCCCGAGACGTCCTGATCGCCAAGGGCGCCGACGTCACCTACCGCGAATACTCAGTCGCCCACCGCATCGCTCCCGAGGAGCTGAACGACATTCGTGGGTGGCTCAATGCCCGGCTAGACGCGGCCCCGCCGCGGGAGCCCTCGGGCCGCGGCTAGTCCGCCGGGGACTCTTCCTGCTCGCCGCGCACCATCAGATGCAGCTCGTCTAATTGCTCCGGCGCCAGCGGCCCGGGCGCTCCAAGCATGAGGTCGAATCCGGCCTGGTTCTTGGGAAACACGGTGACGTCGCGCAGGTTTTCGGTGCCCCCAAGGAGCATCGCCAGCCGATCCACGCCCATCGCGATGCCGCCGTGCGGCGGCGCGCCGTAGGTAAACGCGTCCAACATGTGGCCGATGCTGTCATCAATCTCCGCGTCGCTGTAGCCCATCACCTGGTAGATGCGCCGCAGGTCCTTGGCGCGATGGGCGCGGATGCTGCCGCCGCCGATCTCGTGCCCGTTGCAAATCAAGTCGTATTGCTTGGACAGCGCGCGCCCCGGGTCCGTGTAGAGAAGATCGAATGAATCGTCGGCCGGCGAGCAAAACGGGTTATGGCTGAACGTGAAGCCCCCGGTTTCCTCGTCGATCTCGAAGAGCGGAAAGTCGATGATCCACACGAACGCCAACTGGTTCGGCTGGATCAAGCCCAGGGCTCGGCCCAGATGCAGACGCAGGGCCCCGAGAGCTTCGGCCACGACGGGCGCGGATCCGGCGACGATGCAGACAAGATCGTCCTGGTTTGCGCCGGCGTTCCGCGCCGCCTCGCGGAGCGCGTCCTCGCCGAAGAACCGGACCAGCGGTGAGCGGATGGAGCCATCGTCGTTCAACGCAATAGTCGCCATGCCAGCCGCGCCGGCCTCTTGCACGATGTCCTGCAACGCGCTCACCTCGCGCCGCGAGTAGCCGGCGATGCCGGGCGCCACCACGGCCTTGACCTGTCCGCCGTCGGCGACGGCGTCGTCGAACGCGCGGAAGCCGCGACCGGAGACATCCGGGGCCACGTCCACCAGCTCGAGGCCGAAGCGCACGTCGGGTTTGTCAGTGCCAAACCGGCGGATCGCCTCCGCGTGAGTGATTCGCGGGAACGGAACCTCCGCAAGCGCCTGCGACGACAGCTTGTCGACGATGTGCAGATACAGCGACTCAATGAGTTCCAGCAGGTCCTCGCGCTCCACGAAGGCCATCTCGATGTCGAGCTGGGTGTGCTCGAACACGCGGTCCGCCCGCAGGTCCTCGTCCCGGTAGCAGCGCGCCAACTGGAAGTAGCGGTCCAGTCCGGCCACCATGATCAGCTGCTTCATCTGCTGGGGCGACTGCGGCAGGGCGTAAAAGTTCCCGGGATGCAGCCGACTGGGCACGACGAAGTCACGCGAGCCCTCGGGCGTGCTGCGGACGAGCGTCGGCGTTTCCAACTCCAGGAAATCGCGCGCCCACAGATACTCTCGCATCTCGCGCACGACCTTGTGGCGCAGCTCGATGAGCTCACGCAGACGCCGCCGGCGCAGGTCCAAATACCGGTAGCGCAGCCGGACGCTTTCGTCCACGTTCGTCTCGGCCGTGATCTCGAACGGCGGCGCCTTGGACTCCGCCAGCACCGTCACGGCCTGCACGCCAAGCTCGACGTCGCCCGTGGCCAGGTCGGGATTGGCGGTGCCTTGCGGTCGCTCGCGAACCGGTCCGGACACGCTGAGCACGAATTCCGATCGCGCGCGGCTGGCGGCCGCGTGCGCTTCCGGCGCCTCGTCGCGGTTGATCACGATCTGCGTGATGCCGTAGCGGTCGCGCAGGTCGATGAAGATCAGCCCGCCCTGGTCGCGGCGACGGTGCACCCAGCCGTTGAGCGTGACGGCCTGGCCGGCGTGCGCGAGTCGCAATGCGCCGCACGTATGCGTGCGCTGCGGCCACGTGGCGCGCAGCGGAGCGGGTCGTTCAGCAGAAGTCACGGCGCGGCTGTGTCTGAAAGCTGGGGAGCGCTGCCTAGGCTCGCCCGCTCGGCGCCATGATCACGCTGAGCACCCGGCCGTCCTGCTCGGGCATGATGTCCCGCTCGACCACCCCGCTATCGGCCAGCGTCTGCTTGACGCGTTCGAGAATTCGGACCCCGAACTCGGGATGAATGCGTTCGCGAGCGCGAAACCGAACCGTGGCCTTCACTTTGTTCCCATCTTTGAGAAAGCGTTCTAGTCGGCGGATGAGGAATTCCAAATCGTGCTCACGAGTGGCCGGACGAAATCGAACTTCCTTGACCGTGCCGGCCTTTTGGCGCTTCTTGCCTTCACCCTGCTTGCGTGTTTGGTGGTATTTGAATTTGCCGTAGTCAAGGATCTTCGTGACCGGCGGACGGGCGTCCGGCGAAACTTCCACCAAGTCGAGCCCACGCCCCCGCGCCACTGCCAGGGCTTGCTCTGTCGGAACTATTCCGATCTGCTGACCGTCTTCGTCAATCAAGCGAACTTCGCGGATCCGGATCTCATCGTTGACCCGGGGGCCCTTGGGTCGGGTCCGCTGTTCCGCAAATCGATGGTGGGGGGCTCGCAGAGACAACTCCTTGCGCCGAGGCGCGTCGCGTCAACCAATACTTCGATTAACGCTAGCATATGAGGACCGGGGCACTTAGCAACCGCAGGATCGGCCGCACGGCGCGCCCGGTCCCACAGCTCGAAGGAAATAGCTGCGCTTGGTTGACACTGGCCAGGCAAGCCTGAGAGGCGGCACACCCCGCCACGACAGCCCCCGAATCCAGGTTGCCCGTGCACCGACGGCTCAAGCCGCACTCGGGGACCTCTATGTCGTGGTGCAAGGCGGCACGGACCGCCAGGGCCGCACCTTTGCCAGCACTGCGACCACCGCCTACTTCTCAGGTGAGCCCGATGACATCGCCGCGGCGTTGGTCAGCGGCATGCGGCAAGCGTCGTACAGCGTCGCCGTGGCGGCCGACCCGGGCGAGGCGGCGGCGATCGTCGGCGCCACGGGGGCCGTCATCGCCGACGGCATCGTCTACATCGCCCAAGTCATGCCCACGCAGGTCTTCTTCTTGCGCAACGGCACGATCAATGCTCTTCCCAACGAGCCCGATCTCGACTCCGCATACCAATCCAGTCTTGAGGTTGAGCAGGAGGTCGACCTGTTTCGCGCGCAGCTTCAGGACGGTGACTGCCTGGTTCTGGCGTCGACGGACCTCCGGCATGAACTCACGGAACGTGAAATCCGCGGGATGCTGGGCCGGCGCTCGGCCCAGGAAGCGGCGTATGACATGTGCGCCCTCATCGCCCAGCGCGGCGGGCAACAGTGCGAGGTCTTGGTCGTGCAGTTCGCGGACATCTCGGCCCGTGGAGTCCCGACGGGTGACAGGCATTCCCCCGCAGCGAGGGGCGTGCCCCCCATCGGCTCCCTGGACGACGAGGACCCGGAGCTCGGCTACGACAGCGAGCCGGCGAGCCAGTCGCCCGCCGCCAGCCCGGAGTGGCCGCGTCAAGCGGACCCGAGTCTCGGGAGGCGCGTTCAGACAGGTGGGCCCTACGCCGCCGAAGCCCAGTCCGACCTTTCGCGACATCGGGCGGCGTCGGCGCCAAGGAAAACACTGGCACAGCGGATTGTCGCGCTGCCCGTTACGCTCATCACGCTCATTGTGGTGCTGCCGATGGTGGGGGTGCGTGCGCTCGTTGATCTCGTTACCGGCAGAGGCCGCAACCGCCGCGTTCAGCCGCAAGCTGCCGCGCCGGAGCCGCCGGCCGATCAGCTTAGCGACGACTGGGAGAGCCTGCGTGACCTTCGGGCCGCAGGTCCCAGCGTCCAGCGGTCCCCGGTCGATGCGGCGCCGACGGCGCGCCCGCTCGAATACGTAGGCGCCGACTTGCAGGGACACCGCGATCCGCTGCTGGTCCGCCGCCGGCGCTCGTTCCCAGGGCCGGGCACCCTCCTCTTCGGCTTGTCGCTGGCGTTACTCGTGGTCATGGCGGTGGTGCTGATTCTCCGAAACTCGCCTGCGCCGGCTGAGAGCGATCTCATCGAAACGCCCCCGGCCGACGGTCCGGCGCCGGCTGCCACAACCACTCCGGGCAATTTTCAACCCGTTGAGTCAAGCTCACGGGCCACGGAGCTGCTCACCCAGGCCGAGGATCTGTTCCGCGAGGCGCGAGACCGCGGGCCCGAGGAGGGCCGCGCCGCCACACTGTTGATGCTGCGCGACGCCGAAGACTTGGCGAATCAAGCGCTATCGGCAGACACCGCCCGGCTGCTCGATCAGGACATCAACCGTCTCCTCGACGACATCACGCGTGAGGAAGAACGCATCAATCGCGTTTACAAGATCGTTCCAAGCTCAACCATCGACGAGTTCGATAGCGCAGGCATCGGCAGTGCGGTGGAAGCCCTTGATGTTCGACTGGACTCGAAATATGTGATCGATGCTATTTCGGATCAGCTGTTGTCCTATGAGACCGCGCGCCAAGGCGTGTCACTGCTCAGGAAGGGCGACGTCGTCGGTTCGGTGACCGTTCAGGATTTGATCGCCGTCATCGACCGATCATTGAGCCCAATCGTCATCGACAATCGATACAACATTTTCAGCATCGATGAGAGCGATACGGCGCGCCTGCTGCGCATCACCGGCACCGAGGAGTGGCGGACCCCGGTGGCCTTCGACAACTTCAACAACAATCTTTATGTGCTTGACCCAGGCGCGAACACGATCTTCAAATACCAGTGGACGGCAGGCGGATATGAGCTGGGGCCAACGAGCTATCTGGACGCTCGGGATGAAATCGACATCTCAACGGCCATTGACTTCGCGATCGACGGCGACATCTATGTCCTGCTCGAGGACGGATCGATTCTGAGGTTCCGCGGCGGTTCCCAGATCGGCTTCACCATCACCGGGCTCGAGGGTGACGCGCTGCGCGCGTCCCGGATTTTCACCGACGCCGAGTCGGAGAGTCTGTTCCTGGCCGACGTATCCAACAAGCGCATCGTCGAAATCGACAAGCGCGAGGGAACCGCGGGCACCTTCGTCCGGCAGTTCAAATACGCCGGCTCGGATGACTTTTTCGGCGATATTCGCGGGCTCTGGGTCAGTGAAATCGACGGGCGCATGATCGTGCTTGGCAAGGACAGGCTGCGTCAGTTCGTCCTCCCGCGCCTCGCCGACGGCACGGGCGCCTAGACGCGCCGCTGAACTGACGATGGAGCGGGGAACGGGAATCGAACCCGCGTTTTGGGCTTGGGAAGCCCACGTTGGGCCACTCAACTATCCCCGCCGGGAACGGGCCCGCCCGGCGCCCCAAGCTTCACGCGCGTCCGAACCGCCGTCAACTGGGGCCGCTTCGGGTATAGTGCGGCTCGCTGGCTTGGCGCGGGCGGGACCAGCCCTCACGTGAGCGAGCACCACATGGATGACATCGGCACAGTTGCGCAGCGCGTCTCCGATAGCGTCAATCGGGTCATTGTCGGCAAGCGCGACGCCGTTGAACTCACCGTCGTTGCCCTGCTGAGCAACGGGCATATCTTGATCGAGGATGTGCCGGGGGTCGGAAAGACGACGCTGGCCAAGGCCATGGCGCAGTCGCTGGGCCTCACGTTCAGCCGCGTGCAGTTCACGCCGGACATGCTGCCCAGCGACGTGACGGGCGTGACGATCTACAACCAGAAGTCGCAGGAGTTCGAGTTCCGCGCCGGCCCGGTGATGTCGCAGATCCTGCTGGCGGATGAAGTGAATCGCGCCACCCCCAAGACGCAATCGTCGCTGCTGGAGGCCATGGAGGAACGCCAGATCACCGTCGACGGCGTGACTCACACGCTGCCCAGCCCATTCCTGGTCATGGCCACGCAAAACCCCATCGAGTACGAGGGCACCTTCCCGCTGCCGGAGGCCCAGCTCGACCGTTTCTTCCTGCGCGTCAACCTGGGGTACCCGGATCGATCCGACGAGGTCGAGGTCCTCGGCGCCCAGCAGCACACCCATCCGCTGACCGAGGTGCGGCAGGTGGCCGACGTCGACACGATCCTGGCGGCGCAAGCTGCCGTGCGGGAAATCTACATCGACCAACTGGTGCACGAGTACATCGTCGATCTCGTGCGGGCCACCCGCGACCATGGCGAGGTCTACCTTGGAGCCAGTCCACGAGGCAGCCTGTTTCTCTATCGCGGCAGCCAGGCGCTGGCGGCGATGCGCGGCCGGGACTATGTGATTCCCGACGACGTGAAGGACCTGGCCGTGGCGGTGCTGTCCCACCGGGTCATCGTGAGCCCGGCCGCCCGAATTCGCAGCGTCGACACCCGCGACGTGGTGCGGGAGGTGCTGGATACACTGCCAGTCCCCGGAGCAAGCGCCGCCTGACCACATGACCGACGGTTTCCTCGAGTTCGCCCTCGCCGTCAGGACCATCGATGGCTGGGGTTGGTGCGGCGTCGCGGCCAGCGAAGTCGGGCTGGTGGGCGCGACGCTGGCACACAGCCGCGAAGCGGCTTGCGTCACCGCCCTGCAACAGACGTCAGGGGCCGCGCGCACCCGGTCACGAGGGGCGCAGCGCTTGCGCCGACGGCGCGCCGAGCATGACCAGTGGCCGGTCGCGGGACGCGCCGCCTACCAGACGGCCGGCCAAGCGCTCGAAGAGTTGTGGGAGTACCTCACGTCCGGGCGCCAGCGCCTGGACGTCGCCCTGGACCACCGAGCAGGCACCGACTTTCAGCGCCGCACCTGGGACGCCATCCGCGACGTGCCGTTCGGCGAAACTCGCAGCTATGCCTGGCTGGCCCGAGCGGTCGGCAGCCCCCATGCGACCCGGGCCATTGGCCGGGCCGTCGGATCGAGCCCAAACCTCATCTTCGTCCCCTGCCACCGCATCGTCGGCTCACGCGGTCTGGGCGGCTACGTCCGCGGCACCGGCGTGAAGCAGAAGCTTCTCGATCACGAAGCGGCCTGGCCGCGCATGCAGCCCATGCTCGGCGCGTAAGGGCGACCGCCGCTACCTAGAAGTCCAGCCCGATATCGATGGCGCGGGCCGAGTGCGTGAGCGCCCCAACCGAAATATCGTGGACGCCGGTCTCGGCATATTGCCGCACGTTCGACAGGGTCACCCCGCCCGTGACCTCCAGGCGCACCTCGCCGGTGACCACCCCAACGGCGCGCTCAACCTCCGCCACCGGCATGTTGTCGAACAGCAGGGCGTGCGCGCCCGCGAAAACGGCCGCCGCTGCCTCGTCGGGAGTTTCGACCTCAACTTGGATCGCCATGCCGGTCGGGGCTCCGCTCCGCGCGCGCGAAATGGCCCGGACCACATCCCCCGCGGCCGCGATGTGGTTGTCCTTGATCAAGATCGCGTCGTAGAGCCCGGCGCGATGGTTGGCGCCGCCGCCCGTCCGCACGGCGTACTTCTCCAGGGCGCGCAGCGTCGGGGTGGTCTTTCGCGTGTCGAGGATGCGCACCCCGGTCCCTTGCACGGCGTCCACGAAGGCCCGAGTCAAGGTGGCAATGCCACTGAGGCGTTGCAGAAAGTTGAGTGCGACGCGCTCGCCCGTGAGCATGGCGGGGGTTTGAGCGCGCACCACGGCCGCTATTTCGGCGGCCCCGACCCGCGCCCCGTCGGCCGCGGCGGCCTGCACCTCGGCCGCGGCATCCAGCTGGAAAAACACCTCGCGCGCCACAGCCATTCCCGCCACGATGCCGGGTTCGCGGAACGCCATCCGCGCTTCCACGCTGCCGTGCGCATCGACGACGGCGTTGGTCGTCACGTCGCCCGGACCAATGTCCTCGGCCAATGCACGGCGCACGACCTCTTGGATCGCCTCGGGTGCCTGCTCCGGCGTCGCCATCAGTTGCTGCATCATCCATTGACGGGCGGATGGGCCATCCTAGCCCGACCTGCAAGTGGTTTCCGGTGAACGTGAGAAAGCCCGCGCTTCGGCCAAGACTCCGGTGCTAGCCTCGACGGAGGATTCCCGGAGCACCTGAGAGTAGGGTCATGAATCTCCGGCGACTCGTCCTGACAATTTCAATCGCGGTCGGCCTTGCGCTAGCCGTCGCCGCGTGCGACGGCAATAGCTCGCCGACCGGGATTTCAGCTGTTGGCCCAACGGCGAACCTGGCCGCGACCACGGCCTCCGCCAACCTTGCGGCGCCGACGGCGGGGGTTGCGGTCTCCCAGCCCACGGCGACCGCCCCGGCAGTGTCCACCACGCCGACTGCCGCCGTCCCGGCACCGACCGCGACGACGACGCCGGAGACGGCGGAGTCCGCCCTCGCCGGCGAAGACCTGCGACGTGCGGTGACCATTCCGGACCTTGTCGATCTCGCGCGCCCTTCGGTCGTCCACATCGCCACCGAGGTCGCGACGACCGATACCAGTAGACCCCCCACGCCCGGCGGCGGCGTTGGCACCGGGTTCATCATCAGCGCCGACGGCTACATCGTCACCAACAACCACGTGGTGGCGGGCGCCGATCGCGTCGTGGTGACGTTCCCACCTCCCGAAGCCACGGCGACTGACGCAAGCGAAACGGAGGGTCCGCCGCGAACGAGTCGCCGCCATTTGGACCATGCGGTGGATGCGGAAATCGTCGGACTCGATCCGCAGACGGACCTGGCCGTACTTCGCGTCGACGTAGAAGGGCTCACGCCGCTGCCGCTGGGCACCTCGGCGGATCTGCGAATCGGTGAAGTCGTGGTTGCCATTGGCCACGCCCTGGACCTTCCCGGCGGACCCACCGTCACCGCTGGGGTCGTCAGCGCCATTGGACGGGTGCTCACCAACATCGGACCGCAACGCCTCACCCTGAGTGATCTCATTCAGACCGACGCCTCGATCAATCCGGGCAACAGCGGGGGGCCGCTGCTGAATCTCTACGGCGAGGTCGTCGCCGTGAATTCCGCCGGCGCGGGCGCCGCCGAGGGCATTGGCTTCGCCATCGCCATCGACAACGCCAAGCTGGTGATCGACACCCTGATCCAGGACGGCGTTGTCACGCGGGGCTTCATGGGCATTCGGTCAGCCACCATTACGCCCGCGATTGCGCGACAGTTCGACCTGCCGGTCAACCATGGCTTGTACATTCAGGCCATCACCGTGGGCTCCGGCGCGGACCAGTCCGACCTGGAGGCCGGCGATATCATCATCGGCATCAATGACGAAGCTGTCGCCGACATCGGCGAATTGGGCCGCATTCTGGCAAAGTACGGACCAGGCAGTACCGTGACAGTCTGGTACCTGCGGACGGACGCGGGAGACGAGCCACAACGAACCGAAGTCATGCTGGGCGAGCGGCCCGACCGCTAGACGTCGCCGATAGCCGAACACATCGTCCTCGGCAGGCGTCCACTCGGCGGTTTCCTCCTGCCCATGGCTGACGATCTGTTCGAATACGCTTCGCGCGAGACCATCGAGGCCGAAGCGCCGCTCGCGGCGCGCATGCGGCCGCGCAGACTCGAGGAGCTTGTCGGTCAGCGCCATCTGTTGGCGCCCGGGTCGTCACTGCGTGCGTCGATCGAACGCGACGCCATCTGGTCGGCGATCCTCTGGGGGCCGCCGGGATCCGGCAAGACAACGCTGGCACGACTTGCGGCCTCCGCCACCCGCCGGCGCTTCGCTCAGCTCAGCGCGGTCACCTCGGGCGTGCGCGACCTTCGCGATGCCGTCGTCGAGGCCCGCGAGCAGCGGGCGCTGCACCAGGCCAGAACCGTCGTGTTCATCGACGAGATCCACCGGTTCAACAAGGCCCAGCAGGATGCCCTGCTGCCGCACGTTGAAGACGGCACAATCGTCCTTTGGGGCGCGACGACCGAGAATCCCTACACCAGCGTCATTGCGCCCTTGCTCTCGCGAGTGCGGGTGCTCCGACTAGAGCCGCTCTCACGCGACGACTTGCGCGCAATCGTGCACCGGGCCGTCGAGGATGAGAGTCGCGGCCTGGGAGAGTCGGGGCTCACCTTCGACCCAACGGCCGTCGACGCCATCGTCGCCGGCGCCGGCGGCGACGCGCGCACGGCGCTGAACTGGACCGAGGCCGCGGCGCTGCACGCCACGATGCTCGGCGAGGACACCGTGGACGCCACGACCGTTCGTCAAGCCGTGCTCGAGCGGGGCGTCCGCTACGACCGCGCCGGCGACGACCACTACGACACCATCTCAGCGTTCATCAAGAGCGTCCGCGGATCCGACCCGGACGCCGCGCTGCTCTGGCTCGCCAAGATGCTGCGGGCCGGCGAGGCGCCGGAGTTCATCGCGCGGCGACTGGTGATTCTGGCCTCGGAGGACATCGGCAACGCCGATCCGCAAGGGCTCCCAATCGCAACCGCCGCCGCGGCGGCCGTCGAGCGCGTGGGCCTGCCCGAAGGTCGGTACGCCCTGGCGCAGGCAACGATCTACCTCGCCTGCGCGCCCAAGAGCGACGCCGCCGGACGCGCCCTCGGCGCCGCGGAAGAGGCGATCGCCGCGGGAGCGGACCTCGAAGTCCCCGCGCATTTGCGCAACACGCCGCCGCGCGGGCCGCACGAGGTGGACACGGACTACCTGTTCCCGCACGACTACCCAGATAATTATGTCAAGCAGACGTATGCGCCGCCCTCGCTGCGGGAGCACCGCTTCTACGACGGCCGCGGTTCGGGACGAGAATCGGAACTCTGGCGTCGGCTGCAGCAACGCCTCCGCGACGACGGTCCGGAATCAGCCGTGCAGGATCCGGCGCCCTAGACCCCGCCGCTACGTCGGAACAGTCGCCGGATCGTCAATCCGCCAGACCGCGCCGTGGATGGTGGCAACCAAGAGCACCTGGCCACCGGCGGCATCGCGCGCGACGGCCACCGACTCAATCGGGACGCCGTCGAGCTCGGCGACCAGCGGGTACCACAAGCGTCCGCGGTCGGAGGACCGGAGCAGACCGGCGCTCGTCCCCACGAACAGCGTGTTGTCGTCCGCAAAGTCGAGCGACGCGACCACGGTGCGAATCGCCGTTTCCAGACTGCTGGGATACAGCGCGTTCCAGTGACCGACCACCGTGCCGCTGGGCCGCAGCACGTGCGGTCCGGTCGCCAGGCAGAAGAACTCCTCACCGTCGGCGGGCTCTGCATCGGGGACCGTGATCGACGCCCAGTGGTAGGCGCCGTCCTGCTGCACGTAGCGCGACCACGACGCGCCGCGATCGGTGGAGCGGTAGACGGCAATCACGCCTTCTCCGGTCGTTGCGGCGAGGATCGTTCCGTTCTCGGCGAATCGCGGCGAAAACGCCAGCTCCACGACCGCCGATCCGCGAAACCGCTCACTGGCCGCATTCCACGTTTTGCCGGCATCGCTGCTCATCAGCACGTAGCCGCCGTAGCAGCCGAGCGCGATCAGCCCATCCTCGGCGAACGTCGGCGAGAAGGCCGCCGCCATGACCGGATGCTTGGCGGGCACGCTATACGCCAGATTCCAGGATTCGCCGGCATCCGACGTACCGATCAGAAAGTCGGCAGACAAGGCAAAGGCGACACCGTCTTCGGCAAACGCCGGCGAAAGCGCCAGGCCGAGCACCGTGGGTTCGGGGAACCCGCTGGTCACCGCAGACCAATGCCGACCGCCGTCACGAGAAACCAGCACGCCCTCGCTGGCCGTTCCGGCCAAAATCACGCCGTCGCGGGCGAAGTCGGGCGACGGCTGCAGGGCAAGGATGGGCAGGCTCGTCAGGCCGTTGCTGCTCGCCGCCCACTTCTGGCCGCCGTTGGTGGAGCGGATAACGCCGGTGCCGTTGACTCCGGCCAGCACGACCCCATCTCCCGCGGTGGCCAGCGCCAGCAGCGACGCGCTGCGCGCTCCCCGTAGGCGCACGCGCTTCCAGGTCGCGCCGTCGTCTTGCGACCGCCAGAGCGTATTGCCGGCAACCGCAATCGCCGCCCCGTCGGCGCCCCCAACGACGGTGACCGCGTTGATGGGACGGTTCGGCGGCACGTCGTCGATGACATTCCAGGTGGTGCCGTGGTCCTGCGAGCGATAGAGCCCGTGCATCTCCGTTCCTGCAAGCGCCAGGCCGTCATCGAGGAACGTCGGCGACATGGCGATGCCCAGGACCGTCGCGTCGTCGGGAAGGCCAGCGCCTGCCGACCAGGATCGCGCCTGATCGACGCTGCGCATGATGCCGCCTTCGACCGCGCCCGCGAACAGCACATCGGCGGAGTGGGGCGCTACCGCCAACGCGGTGATCAGCGCGTCGGCCAACTCGGGGCCGTAGCCGTTCCACGATCCGCCGCGGTTATCGGAGATATAGACGCCGCGGCCGTCGGTTCCGGCGGCGATGGTTTCGTCGTCGGCGTAGAAGGGGGAGAACGCCAGGGCGGTCACCGTTGGATGCTCGCCCCAGAACATTCGGCGCTCCCAGCGCTCGCCGCCGTCATACGTCATGTGCAGCCCGGAGTCAGTGGTCCCGGCGATCGCCGTCTGGTCGTTGTCGAAGTCCGGCGAGACGGCGACGGCCTCGATGAATGGACTGCGCAACGCGCTCGTCGGGGCCCAGCTTTGACCGGCGTCGTCGGAACGAAATACGCCGGTCAGCGTGCCGGCGAACACCGTGGTCGTGCCGTCCGCGCCCACGACGCTGGACAGCGAGGTGACCGTCCCGCCCTCCCGCGCGGACAGGCGCTGGGCGACGGGTACGCGATCGGACTCAGTCATCGGCGGTGAACCTTAAGCGTTGGCAAAACACGGGCATTCTCCTTGCACACGGTAGTTCTTCGAAGCGCAACCGAAGCGGCAATCCTAACGGTCTACGTAAAGTACGGCGCGGCGTGCTCGCGCAGCCAGTCCAAGCTGGCGGCAACCCAGGCCTCGGCGTCGTGCTCGGGCGGTGCGAGGACCTCCACGCAATGCTGCAGGTTCTCGGGGTCCGGAGCGCCCTGCTGCAACACCTCGAGGATTTCGAGCACCGGCACGTCACCGTCCCCGATCGGCGCGTTGAAGAACCTTGGTTCGCCGATCAGCGTATAGGGCTGCACGCGCATGTCCTTGATGTGCGTCATCACGGTGTAGGGCGCGGCCAGCCGCGCCGCGTCGAGCGGATCCTCGACGACGGAAATCGAGTTGACGAAATCGAAGTTGTGCCGCAGCCAGGGCGACGCGACGGCCTCCATCACCTGCACGAAGTCGGCGACTCGGTAGTCCATGTGCGATTCGGTGGTCAGGACGATGCCCAGCTCTTCGGCGATGGGGATGAGCGACGCCAGGTTGCGGATCATCGCGTCGAGCTGCTCCGCCAGCGGCGGGTCGTCGATGAACCGGTGACGCAACCCGGCCTCGCGGTGGACCACGTTGACGATGGTCGCCCCCGCGGCCGCGGAAAGCTCGATGGCCCGCACGCACCGTTGAAAGTCGGTGCCGCCGCTCCATCCATTCGCCGTCTCGGACAGCCGGTAGGACACCGCGTCGCGGGCGCCGCGCCGCGCGGCCAGATCCGTGGCGCCCCAGGCGTCGGCGTCAGCGGGAAGATCCGGAACGGCAATGCCGAAATACTCAATTCCCGCATCGCGCATGATGCCGCCAAATTGGTGAGCGCCGGCCTCGTCCCCGAACCAGCCGGGGTCCATGTAGAGCGCCGTGAGCCCGTGCACGCGCGCCCGCTCGATCATCCACATTGGAAGGTCGCCCGCAGT
This sequence comes from Chloroflexota bacterium, assembly GCA_026708035.1. Classification (NCBI taxonomy): domain Bacteria; kingdom Bacillati; phylum Chloroflexota; species Chloroflexota bacterium. The sequence continues at coordinate 27,683 of JAPOVQ010000030.1, forward strand.
TTCCGGCGGATCGACCGACTCGAAATACGGCAGGCGTCCGGTGGAATAGCGGTAGGTCGCGCTATCGGTGCGCAGCCAGGGATACGCCACCCAGCGATAGCTCGCCTGCGAGAGTCCGAGCTTCATGCCGGCTCGAACAGATGCCCGCGCTCGGCGCGCAGCCACTCGATGCTGGCCCGCACCCACACGTCGGGATCGTGATCCGGCGGCGGCGCAACTTCCACGCACACGGGCATCACGTCCGGGTCCGCCGCCTCGGCTTGCACTAGGTCCAGGATCTCAAGAATTGGGACACTGCCCCGCCCTAACGGCGCCCAGGACACCTGCGCCTCACCGGTGCCCGTGGCCGGCTGGATGCGCATGTCCTTCAGGTGCATGTTTACGGCGTATTTGGCTGCCAATCGCGCGCCGTCCATCGGGTCCTCGATCACGGCAATGGGGTTGGCCGTGTCGAGATTGATCCGCAGCCAGGGAGAGTCGATGGCCTCAACCACCTGCACGACCTCGGACAGGCGGTAGTCGATGTGGTTTTCCCACGCCAGCACCACGCCGTACTCGGCGCACACCGGCAGCAGCGATCTGAAGTTGGCCTCCGCCCGCTCCAGCTGAACCTCGATCGGCGGGTCCTTGGTGAAGTGGTTGTGTCGCACCGCCTGGTTGTGCACCGCCGCCGCCACCGTGCCGCCGCCCCACGCGCTGCGCCAGATCTGCTGGATGGTCGAGTGATACTCCCCGCCCTCCCACTCTTCGGCGCTGGCGGCGACGTTGAAGGCCGCATTGCCCACAAACATCACCCCGGCGGCCGCCGCCCGTTCGCGAAAGGCCTGGGCCGCCGCGCGCCCGGCGAACGTCCGCGACGCCACGTACAGCGACTCGACGCCCAGGGACTCCACCCGGTCCAGTAGCCAGTTCTCGAGGGGTTCGTCCGGGTCCGGCGGGTCCAGCGTTTGCAGATAGGGCAGCCGCCACTCGTCCTGGAGGAATATCGGGCGGTCGCGGCGCATGTCCGGGTAGGCCATCCACCGATAGCACGCCTGTGAGATGCCGAGCTTCATGGGCGACTCTTCACGAAGTCTCGCGCAGTGCCTTCCACACCAACTCCTGCGTATCGAGGATGTCGTTGCGGCCCATGGCGTCGGCCAGCGCTTCGGCGTCGATCGCGTCGAGCACGCGCAGCAGGTAGTTGGTGTTGGAGACGAACTGCTGCGCGCTGCGGATGGGCTCCTCGCGCGTCCAGACCACGTCCATGCCCAGGTAGTAGGGGTAGTCGGCCTCGCGCAGCCAGTGGAGCATCTCCAGCGATTCCCACAGGTGGCTGCTGGCGAAGATGGTCGACAGGTCCTGTGGCAGCTGGGTGTCGTTGAGGTGCACGTGATACAGCAGGCCGCGGCGGGCGGCCTCCCACGCCGCTTGCGCTGCGTTCTCGCCGCTCATGAAGGTGTGGCTCACCTCCAGCTGCGCGCCGAGGTTGGGCAGGTTGAGCTCGCCGATGATCTCCAGCGTCTTGCTCATCGAGCCCACCGTGGCCCAGCCGCGCGGGAGGTAGGGCCGGAACTCCAGGGCCACCTTCAGGTCGCCCGCGGCCGCGCAGATCTCGCGCAGCGCGTCCAGCGTGCGCTCGCGCGCCGCGCGAAAGTCCTGCTGAAACGGGTAGTCGGCCCCGTCCATGGGCGTGAACACGTAGACACCCAGGCCGTCGAGCGCGCGCGCCACCTCGACGGCGTGCAGGCACATGTCGATGGCCTCGCGCCGCTCGGCCGCATCGGGCGAGGTATAGGCGGCCCACGGGAACGAGCCGCGAATGTAGGGCTCGCCGTGGTGAATCATGGAGCATTGCAGCCCGCGGTCGTCGAGCCGCTGCTTCACCTGGTGCGCGTTGTCCAGCGTGACGCACGTGCCGCTGAAGAACTCGATGCCCGCCAGGTCGGGAATCTTGTCGACGGCGCGAAACGCCTCGTCGATCTGGTCCATCGAGGGGCCGTCGACCATTCCCAGATGGTGATACAGACCCACGGAGTATCGCGGCGCCCAGTCCATACCCACTGCTCCTAGTAGTAGCCGAAGCCGCCGTCGGCTTTCGCCGGCACGGGGCGCCGCCACGATTGGTAGGGGTGCTGCTCGACGAGCGCCTCGTTGAGCGTCACGCCCCAACCCGGACCCTGCGGCAGTTTGACATAGCCGTCTTCGATCTCGATGCCGCCGTGAAGAAAGCCTTGCCGCAGCGCGCTTGCCTGGGCCCGCGGACCCACGGTCTGCGGCGACTCCATGATGAGAAAATTGGGCGTGGCCGCGCCGAAATGCGCCGTGGCGACGCTGGATAGACCGCCGAAGGGGTTGTGCGGCGCCAACGACAGCATGTGCGCCTCGGCCAGCGCCGCGATCTTGCGAATCTCGGTCATGCCGCCGCAGAGCAGGATGTCGGGCTGCAGCAGGTCGGCGCCCTGCGCCTCGATTAGCGCCTGAAACTCGTGTTTGCCATAGAGGCTCTCGCCCGTCGCCACGGGCAGGTTCATCGCCCGCCGCGCCTCGGCCATCACGGTGTGACTGCCGGGCCGGATCGGTTCCTCGATGAACATCGGCCGGAAGGGCTCGATCGCCCGCGCCAGCTCGGCGGCCTTGGCCGGCTCCTCCAGCTTGGCGTGGAAGTCGACGCCAATCTCCGCCGCGTCGCCCACCGCATCTCGCACGGCCGCAACGCGCTCCGTCACCAGCCGGATGGCCTGTTGCCACGGCAAGCGGTCGTCCTCTGGCGAGTAGGGAAACAGCTTGAACGCCGTGAAGCCATGGTCGCCCGCCATGGCCTTGGCTTCCTGGGCCATGTCCGCCGGCTCGCCGGTGACCACGTCGAAGTAGACCCACACACGGTCCCGATAGGGGCCGCCGAGCAGCTGATAGACCGGCTGATCGGCCAGCTTGCCCGCCAGGTCCCACAGCGCCAGGTCGATGCCGCTGATGGCCGCCCAGCCGACCGCGCCCGCCGGAAACCGCAGCCCGCGATAGCACAGGTGCCACAGCCGCTCGCGGCGCGTGGCGTCCTGCCCCACCAGCCACTCGCCGAGGTAGCGCACCGTCTCGGCGACCGCCAGGTCCGGACCGGCGGCGTAGGCCTCGCCGAGGCCCACCAGCCCCGACTCCGTCGTGATGGTGACGTAGTTGGCGTTGTGGTGCGTGTCGGAGGCCGTCCGCACCTCGACGGAACGAATCCGCACTAGGCTCGCCTCACCAATGCCGCGCCGCGCGCGAGCCTAGACAGTAGGGCCCGTCCCGTCCAGCCAAGGGGCGAGGCGGTGTTGGGGTATCTCAACTTCGTCATTCCGGCGCACACGGGAATCCAGATTCAGCCCGATTGCGCAAGGCGAGACCACCACGCTGGAGCGGTGCAGCCATTGGACCACCAGCCGGTCCATCAACTAGGGGGTCGGCGGCATGGGGCCAGCGGAGACATCACGCCAGGAGACGTAGACAGACTCTGCTCATGGCCGCAACGCTTGAGCTTCAGCTAGCTCCGCAGGCCGGCACACCGAGCTCGCCGAGGTCATTGACCTCCACCTCTTGCAACTCTTCGGGGATGCAACCCGCGACTTGGTTGCTCCCGCCGAGCATCAGCACGTCCAGGTTGGAAAGGTAGCCCAACTCAGGTGGAATCTCCCCACTCAGCCGGTTGTCGTCGAGCCGCAGCACGGTCAATCTGGAGAGACGATTAGCGCCGGTGAGAGACAGCCGACCCAGTTCGGGCGGAATCGCTCCATGCAATTGGTTGCCATTGAGCCCCAGTCGAATCAGGTTGGCGAGGCGTCCCAGCTCGGGCGGGATCGGCCCGCTTAACTGGTTGTCTCCGAGTAGCAGATATGCCAGGCGGGAGACACGCCACAATTCGGACGGTATCTCACCACTTAGCTGGTTGCCTTCCAGCGACAGAAACCCCAAGTTGTCAAGACCGGAAAACTCGGACGGAATCGCCCCGCTTAACTGGTTCTTGCTCAGATCCAACACTGCCAGGTTCGAGAGTCTGCCCAGTTCCGGCGGAATCACCCCGCGCAATTGGTTGTCGGCGAGCCACATCCGCTGCAATCTGGCGAGGTTACCCAGTGCGGATGGGATCCCTCCATGCAATTGGTTGCCATGCAGATACAGTCTTGTCAGATTAGAAAGACGGCCCAACTCGGCTGGGATCGCGCCGCTGAGCTGGTTCTCCCTAAGCCCCAGTTTGGTCAGGTTTGCGAGGCGGCCCAGTTCAGGCGGGATCGATCCGCTGAGCTGATTCTCGCTGAGCCACAACTCCGTCAGGTTGGTGAGGTCGCCCAACTCGGGCGGGATCGTCCCGCTGAGCCGGTTCTCGCTCAGCGTTAGCAGGGTCAGGTTGGCGAGGCGGCCTAGCTCGGACGGGATCGATCCGCTGAGCTGGTTCTCACTCAGCCACAACTGGGACAGATTGGTGAGGAGGCCAAACTCGGCTGGGATCGCCCCAGTCAACTGGTTTTGCTCCAGATGCAGCACTCGCAGATGGGTGAGGCGGGCCAGTTCGGACGGTAGCTCGCCATGCAGGTGGTTGTCGCCGAGCCGCAGCCACGTGACCCGCCCGCCGGCGGTGGTGACGCCGTACCATTCGTCGATTGGCGCCTCACTCAGCCACTTGCTGTTGTTCGCCCAGTTCGGTCCGTCGGTCGCGTGGTAGAGCGCGGCTAACGCGGCTCGATCAGCGGGCGGCGCGGGCGTCTGGACCGGCGCCGCGACGCTCGAGCCTCCGTCAGCTCCGCAGAATGGCAGACCGAGTGCATCGAGATCACTGAGCGCTACACCCTCCAACTGCTCGGGAGCGCATCCGCTGAGTTGGTTGCCTCCGCTAATCAGCAGCCATTGCAGCGTGGAGCCATGGCCCAGATCGGGCGGGATCGATCCGCTGAGCTGATTCTCACTGAGATCGAGGTGCGTCAGCCTCGTGAGTCTGTAACCCAACTCGGGCGGGATCGCCCCATCGAGTCGATTGTCACCAAGCCCCAGTTGGGTCAGCCTGAGGAGGTCGCCCAGATGGGGTGGGATCGCCCCGCTAAGCTGGTTCCCACTGAGCCCCAAGTGCGTCAGCTTAGCGAGGCCGCCTAACTCGGGCGGGATCGTCCCGCTCAGCTGGTTCTCATTGAGCCATAGCTGTGTCAGGTCGGTAAGGCGACCTAGCTCGGGTGGGACTATTCCCGTCAACTGATTCGCATGCAGATTCAGGAATTCCAGGTTGGCGAGGCGGCCCAGCTCAGGCGGGATCGTCCCACTCAACTGATTGCGCTCGAGCGACAGCCATTCCAGGCTGGAGAGACTACCCAGCTCGGCTGGGATTACCCCCCTGAATTGATTCCGATCAAGCGCCAGCCATGTCAGGCTCTCGAGACGCCCGAGTTCCGTCGGAATCTCTCCGCTCAGCTGGTTGTCTTGGAGTTGCATTTGCCTCAGCTGCGAGAGGCTGCCCAGTTCGGACGGGATCGCCCCGCTGAGATGGTTCTCCTGGAGCCGCAACTGCCCCAGTTGGGAAAGGCTGCCAAGTTCGGGCGGGAGCCCCCCACTGAGTTGGTTTTCCTGGAGCCACAGAATCCTCAGGTTGGCGAGGCGGCCCAGCGCGGGCGGAATCGCCCCGCTGAGTCGGTTCTCCTGGAGCCACAGCACGATGACGCGGCCGGTGCGATCGGTGGTGACGCCATGCCATTCGCTGATAGGAACGTCGCTCAGCCAGTTGCGGTTGTTTGTCCAGTTCGGCCCGTCGGTCGCGTGGTAGAGCGCGACCAGCGCCTCCCGGTCGGCGGCGGAGGTGGCGAGTGCAGTCGCAGCCGCCGGCGCCGGGCCTGACGCCTCACGGGTGTCGGCGGGCGCGTCGCACGCAGCCGTCGCGAGCGCGAAGGCGAGCATGACCGCGAATGTGACGGGCCGGAGAGTCACTGATACGGCCTCCTCGGGAGGTGAATGCATGTCGAGCCGAGCGCTGACTTTGATTCTCAGCAGTATGCAGATGTCGTCATGATTCTCCAGAGCCGTCATGGTCACGTTATATCAACGAAATCCGATTGTGCGCAGGCATGCGCGCCTCGGGCGGGGACCGTGGATGCCCATGACGTCCCAATAGGCAACAAGGAGTTGGTGGATGAAATGTCCCACCAAGTCCACGGGTGGAGGAGACTTTGGCAAGGGGCTGATAGCGCGAACCCGGCAGGAGCCGCCTGAGGCTGAGGCACGCCAACCTCGTTCGGCGGAGCCGCCCGGCTGCGAATCGAGTCGGCTTGTGAGCCCGTGGAACTGCTGAACCGAGCCAACTGGCGTCGCGAAGGGCGCCACCGATGGCCTCACCGGAAGCACTTCGGCGGATTTGGCGGCACCCGTCCGAACTGCGAGCGCCGAGGCTCCACGACAATCGGGTGAGCGGCGCGAGCCCTTTGGCTCCCGGCCCGTGGAGCCCCGAAACAACTGCCGAGCGGACCCGACTCCTGGTCGGCCTAAGCCCCGTTCGCGGCCATGGGCAGCGCGCCGCCGGCCTCCTCGATGTCGTCCCAGAAGTGGCAGGACACGAAGTGACCGTCGCCGACGTCCCTGAGCTCCGGCTCCTCCGTCGCGCAACGATCCTGGGCCCACGGGCAGCGGGGATGGAAGCGGCAACCCGACGGCGGGTTCACCGGGCTGGGCACGTCGCCGGTGAGGATGATGCGCTCGCGCTTGGCTTCCAGGTCGGGGTCCGGCACCGGCACCGCGGACAGCAGGCATCGCGTGTACGGGTGCAGCGGGCGCAGATAGAACTGCTCGCTGGGCGCCATTTCGACAATCTGGCCGAGATACATCACCGCGATGCGGTGGCTGATCTGGCGCACGACCTTGAAGTCGTGGGAGATGAACAGGTAGGCCACGCCCAACTGCTGCTGCAGGTCAAGCAGCAGGTTCATGATCTGCGCCTGGATCGACACGTCCAGCGCCGACACCGGCTCGTCGCAGACGATGAACGAGGGCTGCACCGCTAGCGCGCGGGCAAAGGCGATGCGCTGGCGCTGTCCGCCGGAGAACTCGTGCGGGTAGCGACTCGAGAAGCGAGGATCGAGCCCCACCAATTCCAGCAGCTCGCGTACGCGTTCGCGGCGCTCCTCACGCTTCCCATGCAGGTCGTGCACCTGCAGCGGCTCTTCGATGATCCGCCCGACGGACATCCGCGGATTCAGCGAGCCGTACGGGTCTTGGAAGATCATCTGCATCTTCCGGCGGGCGCGCCGCTGGTCGTCGCGGGAGAGCTGCACGAGGTCGTTGCCCTCGAAGATCACCTCGCCCGCCGTCGGCGGCTCGAGCTGCATGATCGTGTTGCCGGTGGTGGTCTTGCCGCAGCCGGACTCGCCGACCAGGCCCAGGGTCTCGCCCGCATTCAGCTCGAAGCTGATGCCGTCAACCGCCCGCACCAGCCCGGACTGGCGGCGAATGATGAAGCCGCGCATGACGGGGAAGTACTTCGTAAGCCCCTTGACCGTCAGCAGCGTTTCGCCATTGGCGGAGCCGTTGCGGCTCGAAGCGGTGGACATCGTCTCGCCGGCCCTGGCTTCACTCATCGCAACTCACCCGTATCCACGTCCACCCAGCAGCGGAGCGAACGGCCCTCGCCGATCGTCTCCACGGGCGGCATTTCCTCGATGCACTTGTCCTTCACGAACCGGCAGCGCGGCGCAAATGGGCACCCGACCGGAAGATTGGTCATGTCCGGCGGGGCGCCGGGGATGGCGCTCAGCTTGTCTCCCCGCGCCGCGGAGATGCTCGGCATGGACTCCAGCAGGCCGATCGTATATGGATGCTTCGGCGTATAGAACACGTCCCGGGCGGGTGCGCGCTCGACGATATATCCGCCGTACATCACCACGATCTCCTGGCAGAATCCGGCGACCAGCGCCAGGTCGTGGGTAATGAGGATCGCGGCCATGCCCAGCTCTTGGCGCAGACTCGAGATCAGCTCGATGACCTGCGCTTGAATGGTCACGTCCAGCGCGGTCGTGGGCTCATCGGCGATGAGCAACTGCGGCTCGCAGGAGATCGCCATCGCGATCATGGCGCGCTGTTGCATGCCCCCCGAGAGCTGGTGCGGGTAGTCGTTGGCGCGTTCGGCGGGCGAGGGAATGCCTACCCGATCCAGAAGCTCGACGGTGTGGGCGCGGGCCTCGTCCTTGCTCACGCCCATGTGCAGCCGCTGCGCCTCGTCGATTTGCCGGCCCACCGTCAGCACCGGATTGAGCGAGCTCATCGGGTCTTGAAAGATCATTGAGATCCTTCCGCCGCGAATTCCCCGCATCTCGTTGGGCGGAATCTGCAACAGGGACACCCGCCCGGCACGCGTCTCGATGATTTCCTCGGGATCGACATCCATCACGTTGGTGTCGCCGAACATCACCTCGCCGCCCGTGATCTGACCGGCGGGCTGAGGAATCAGCCGCAGCAGGGCCAGCGAGCTGACGCTCTTGCCGCTGCCGGACTCGCCCACGATGCCGAGGGAGCCGCCCGCCGCAAGCTCGTAGGCAATCCCGTTGACCGCCCGAACGATGCCCTCGTCCGTCTTGAATTGGACGGCGAGATCCTTGACCTCGAGCAAGTGGCCGTTTTCGCTCATGCCGTTCTCGCTCATGTCGCCTGCTCAATCACTTGGTCCGCGTGCCTCGGCAGCCAGTAGTCGTGATACCGATCATCGCACTCCACGGAGCAGAAGCGCATGCCGCCGGCGCTCACCCACACGTCGCGCGGGACTACCTGGCCGCATAGCTGGCAATTCGTGACGCTAGTTTGCCACCAATCGCCCTTGTGCTCCTCCCAGTGTCCGCCGGTCTCGGATCGGGGCGCTGCGGCGACGAGCTCGCGCGATTCGTCGGTGACGGTCGGCGCCGCGGGAGCCGGGGCGTCGGCGCGGAGGCTCGCCGTCTCGGCGGCATCGATCGTCAGCGTTCCGTTGAGGCGCTGCAGCGCGACGCCGTAGATGTCGCGCGCGGCCGTCTCCGACACGAATCCCTCCAAGACATCCCGTCGCACGGCTTCCGCGGCACGTGTCCTCGGGTCGCCGTAGCCTCCCCCGCCGGGACTCGCGAGCATAACCTGATCGCCCTCTTTCAGCACAATGTTGGCCACGCGCGAGTTGCTGGCCGTGCCGTATTCCTCGCGGAATGTCACGAACGTGTCTTCCCCGGCGCGCTTGACGAGCAGCGCCGATCGCTGCCCGTCCTCGCCGCCAAAGAGGCCCCAGGCGCCCGACACCATGCGGTCGAACAGCGCCGACACGGTGATCTCGGGCGCTCGCACCTCGAGAATCCGCTCCGAGCCAAGCCCTCCCCGCTGCATGCCGGCGCCGCCGGAGTCCTGCCGCAGGCGATAGGACCGCTCCAGGAATGGATATCGCGTCTCAAAGATCTCCACCGGCGTCGACGGGCAGTTGCCGTTGGGGATCACCTGGTTGCTGTTGCCGTCCGCGTTCGCGCGCCCGCCCCAGCCCACGCCGTCAAAGTGGTAGTGCACGTAGTAGCGGTCGGTGTCCGGATGCGTGCCGCCGAAGAGAAAGTTGCAGGAGGTGCCGCCGGTGTCGGCCGAGACCCGGTCCGGCACGGCCTTGGAGAGCGCGCCGATCACGATGCCCCACACCCGTGGATGCGTCTCGGTGTTGCCGCCAACGCACGGCCCGGGATGGACGACGTTGGTGATCGTGCCCGGCGGCGCGATCACCGTAATCGGCCGATAGGCGCCGTCATTGTGGGGCACGTTGTTGTCGGCAAAGTGGAACACGGCGTTGTAGGTGCCCGAGGCGGTCACGCCGTAGGTGCAGTTCAGCACGTGCTCCGCCTGCGGATCGCTCTCACTGAAATCGGCCACCAGGCTCCCGTCGGAAACGACAAGCCGCAGCCGAATCCAGTCGTGCAGCGGCACGTCGCGGGCGTCCTCCATGTGGCCCTCGAACGTGTACTCGCCGTCGGGAATGGCGCGAATCTCATCTCGCATCCAGCGCTCGGCATAGTCGAGCAGCTCGTCGCTCACCTGCGTGATGCGCTCGACGCCGTAGGCGTCCAGCAGCTCGTGCGTGCGCTGCTCGGCCACGTTCAGCGACGCCATCATGGCGTGCAGGTCGCCCCAGGTGTAACGCGGCGCGCGGTGGTTGGACATCATGATGCGCCACACGTCTTCGTTGTATTCGCCGCCGCGCATCAGCCACACCGGCGGCAGCCGCAGGCCCTCCTGGTAGATCTCGGTGGCGGTGGCCGCGAACCCGCCGACGGCCAAACCGCCGATCTCCACCAGGTGCGCGATGTTCGCCACGTAGCCAAAGATCTCTCCGTCGAAATAGACCGGCTTGATGACCACGTGCTCGGGCATGTGGACGCCGCCGCGGTACGGGTCGTTGTGCACGATGATGTCGCCCTCGCGCACGTTCTCCTCGCCGATCTCGGCGATGAGCCACTTGACCACGAAGCGAATCGCGCCCACCTGGGCGGGACAGAACTCGGTCTGGGCGAGCATGCGTCCGTGGCGATCGAAGAGCACGCACGAGAAGTCGCGGCTCTCGCTGAAGATCGGCGAGTAGGCCGTGCGCATCATCGTGGTTCCCATCTCGCGGCAAATGCCGACGAGGCGGTTGTAGACCACGTTCAGGGTGACGAGGTCGACGCTGGATGGGGCGCTGGACGTTGTCATTGATAGCGTCTCCCTACACACCTTGCATTCATGCGGACGCCTCGGTCCATTCGAGCACGGCCGTGCCATGCGGGCTGACGGTCAGAAGTTGACCGGGGTGGACGACGGTCGTTGAGTCGAGCTCTTCGATGATGGCCGGCCCGGTGATGCGGTCGGCGGGCGAGAGGTCCTCCCGGGCGTAGACCGCGCATTCGACCGGACCTTCCGACGAAAACCACACGTCGCGCGTCCCGGCCGGTTCCGCGGGAGGCCCCTCCGGCAGCACCGGCAACGCCGGCTTGGCGGTGTCCCCAAACACGGTGACGTTGAACTGCACCAGCTCGATGATCTCATCCGGGATGCGGTAGCCGTAGGTGGCCTCGTAGTGCGTCTCGAACGCCGCAAGCAACCGGGACAGCGATTCAGACGTGACTTCGCCGCCGGGGATCGGGATTTCTTCCTCGTAGTTCTGACCGAGGTAGCGCATGTTCACGGACCGCTGAACTTGCGGCGTGCCCGCAAAGCCCTCGTGCTGCAAGTCGGCCGTGGCCTCCGCCACCAGCTCGTTGAGCCGCGCGTCAATGGACGGCGCGTCCAATCGATCCGACCGAAGAATGTGCGTCCAGGTCTTGTCCACGCGCATGTCGGCCAGCAATGTGCCGAAAGCCGAGCAGAGACCCGGATGCGGCGGAATCAGCACTCGCCGCGCGCCGATCACCTTGGCGATGGCCGCCGCGTGCAGCGGGCCGGCGCCGCCAAAGGCCACCAGGCTGAATTGCCGCGGATCCAGACCACGCCTCACGGTGAGCAGGCGCATGGCCTCTGCGATGTTCTCGACGGCAATGTCCAGCACGGCCTGAGCCGTGGCCTCCGGCCCGAGGCCGAGCTTGCCTCCCAGGTCGGAAAGGGCCCGATGCGCGAGGTCCGCGTCGAGCCTCACCTCGCCGCCCAGGAAGTTCTCGGGATTGAGCCGGCCCAGCACCACGTTGGCGTCCGTGACCGTCGGCTCGGCACCGCCCTGCGCGTAGCACGCCGGCCCCGGCACGGCGCCGGCGCTCTGCGGCCCGGCCTGAAGCAATCCACCGCGGTTGATCCAGGCAATGGACCCTCCGCCCGCGCCCATGGTCGTCATCTCGATGAACGGCGCCGCGACCGGCAGGCCGAATTCGATTTCCCAGGCCGTCGTGTAGCCGATGGCGCCGTCGTCCACTACGCCGACGTCGGTGCTGGTGCCGCCCATGTCGAAGCTGATGATGTTGTCGTCGTTGAGCGACTCCGCGTAGTACTTCGCCGCGATGATCCCGCCCGGCAGGCCGGATAGCACCGTCTGCGCCGGCCGGTCGGCCGCGGACTCCGCCAGCATTTGGCCGCCGTTGGACTTCATCACCGCCCACGAGCGGGTATTGCCCCACGCGTCCAGGCCCTCATCCAACGCGTGGATGAATCCCTGCAGCAGCGGCCTGATATAGGCGTCGGCGATGGTCGTGCTCGCCCGGTCGTACTCCCGCCAGATCGGCGCGACCTCATGTGAAAGCGAAATCGACAGCTCGGGGAATTCGCCGGCCAGGTATTCGCGAATCTTGCGCTCGTGGTCGGGCTTGACGTACGAGAACAAGCAATTGACCGCCACGGCGACGGCGCCATTCGTCGATTCGTCCAGCCGGGCGCGCAGCATGTCGCCGAGATTGCCGAGGGCCTCCGGCGTCAACGGGTCCACCACGGCGCCCATGTAGTCCAGCCGCTCCGCCACGCCCAGGCAGTCCCGGCGTGTCACCAGAGGCTCCGGTCGCTCCCAGTCGAGGTCGTAGTGAAACTTGCGATCGACCCGCTGTAGGAATGGCACGTCCTCGAATCCCGAGGTGGTCACATACAGCACGCGGGCGCCCTTGCGTTGGAGCAGCGCATTGACGCCGACGGTGGTGCCGAGCACGAAATAGCCCACTTCGTCGGCGGGAATGCCGCTGTGCTCGATCGCGTCGAAGATCGCGTCGCTCGGGGAATCGGGCGTCGAGGGCCGCTTGACGATCTGCGCCTCCCCCGTCGCCTCATCGAGGGCGACGAAGTCGGTGAAGGTTCCGCCCGTGTCGATACCGATGCGAATCGCCAATGCGCGCCTGCCTCAGATCACCCGATATTGGGGCTCGTCGCCGAGCAGGATACGACGCACCTCGGCCACTGCCGCAAGTTCACAGTCCAACGCCGCGGTTTCCGACTTCCAGGCAATGTGGGGCGTGACGATGAGGTTTGGCTCGCGAAGGAGTGGATGGTCGAAGTCCGGCGGCTCGGTCTCGAACACGTCGAGACCGGCCCCGCCCAAGTCGCCGGAGGCCAGCGCACGTTGCAAGGCATGGTGATCGACGATGCCGCCGCGCGACACATTGATGAGAAGCGCACCGCGGCGCATGCGAGCGAACTCCGGCGCGCCCAGCATGCCCCGCGTGTCGTCCGTGAGCGGCACGTGCACCGTGAGCGCATCCACCGAACCGAGCAGATCATCGAAGTCGCTCGCCACGCGCATCTCGGCACCCGACGGCGGAGTGAGCCGATCCGCCGGAAGGAAGGGATCGAAAACTACCAGCCGCATGCCAAACCCCGCGGCCAGCGCCGCGGTCGCCCGGCCGATGCGCCCATAACCCAGCACCCCAAGCCTCGAGCCGCGGAGGCGCCGCGGTCGAAACGTGTCGTCGTAGGTGCGCCACAGATGGCGCTGGCGCACGTCGGCGTCCGAGTCCGTGACACAGCGCGCCAGAGCCAGCAGCAGCGCGATGGCGTGCTCGGCGACTTCCGAGGTGAACGCGTCGGGCGTATGCGCCACCACCACGCCGCGCTCCTTGGCTGCGTCCAGATCGACCTTCTCCGTGCCGACGCCGTAGACCACGACGCCGCGCAGCTTTGGCGCGTGATCGAGCAGATCGCCATCCACCGGCGTCAGCTCGGTCAGCATCACGTCGGCGTCGAATATGGCGTCGTAGAGTTCGGCGCGCGGCGGCGCGCCCAGAAACATCATGTCGGCGATGTCGGCAAGCGCCTCGGCCTCTCGATCGTGATGCGGCAGCCCCGCGCCTGCGGACACCACGCGAAACCGACGGCTCATCGCAGGGGGACAACCACTCGGCTACCGAACGCCTGCCTCACGCGCTGGCAAACCGCTTGGGGAAGTACTGCGCGCAGTTCTGCTCCAGCCACTCGACGGTCAGCTTCATCCACAGCTGCGGGTCGTACTGCGGCAGACAGCACGTCTCGATGCAATGGGGCAGGTAGTCGGGATCAGGCGCATTTTGCTGCAGGATCTCCATGATCTCGAGAACCTCCACGCTGCCGTAGCCGACCGGTGCGTGGAAAAATTTCGGCTCGCCGGTCGTGGTGATGGACTGAACCCGCATGTCCTTGAGATGCGTCATCACGGTGTACGGCGCGGCCATGTGGGCGGCATCCACTTGGTCCTCGACGACCGAGTAGCTGTTGGCGAAGTCGTAGTTGATCCGCAGCCACGGCGACGCGACGCCCTCCACCACCTGCACAATCTCGCTGATCCGGTAGTCCATGTGGTTTTCGAAGGCGAGGACGATGCCGCACTTCTCGGCGTCGACCACCAGTTTCGACAGGTTGTCGATCATGCGGTCGATCTGCACGCCGATCGGCGTCTCGGTGCTGAAGTGCCCGAACCGCAGTCCCCCGTTTGGCATGGGCTGACCGGGAGGGCCGGGCGGGTCGGCGTTGACCATGGCGCTGGTTCGCACGCCGCCGGCCTGCATCCACTCCAGGTGCATAGCGGCGCGCTCGTGAACCGGCGCCCACTCGTCGCGATCGACGGCCCAAGCGCCATTTACGGAGCCGACCCACTCGATGCCGTTTTCGGCCAGCAGGCGACCATTGGCAGCGGCTGCCTCCTTGCCGTCCAACAGCGACGCCGCCGTATAGAGGTTGTCGAAGCCCCATTCACTGCAGCGTTCGATCCACCACTCCAGCGCCCCGTCAAGCTCCGCCGGCGGCTCCGTGGTGGTGCCGTAGGGATACTCCAGGCCGCGAAATCCATACTCGGGCTGATCGATGCGCAGCCCCGGGTAGGACACCCAGCGGTAGGCCGCCTGTGAAAGGCCGAGTCTCATGTCAACGCTCCCTGGTCCGCCGGCAATCGCGCGCCGCTCAAGTATGACCGAAATGCGCCCGGCGCATGCGCGCATTGCCTACCATAGCCATCACCCCGCTTGGGTCGGCGCCGCCGCACCGGAATAGAGGCCATACCGTGGAGCAACCGCGAGCCATCGTGCTGGGCACGGGCGTGATCGGGCGCGTGCACATCGACGCCCTGCGCCGCAACAACGTCGACATCGTGAGCGTGGTGGCGAGCAGCGAATCGCGGAGCATTGCCGCCGCAGCCGAATTCGGCATTCCCCGCGGCGACCCGGACGTGGCCACCGCCCTTCGCGCCACCAGTCCGGACGTGGTGCACGTCTGCACGCCCGACACCTACCACCTGGAGCACGCCGGCATGGCTTTGGACGCCGGCGCGCACGTGGTCTGCGAGAAGCCCCTCACCACCGACGCCGGGTCGGCCGGAGAGCTCTACCGGCGCGCGGCGGACTCGGGCCGCGTGCACGCCATCTGCTTCAACAACCGCTTCTACACGCTGGTGCAAGAGCTAGCCGCGCGCCGGCGGCTGGGCACGCTGGACCGCGTCATGCTCGTCCGAGCATCCGTCGCGGACGACACCTTTTGGCTCGAAACCGATTGGGACTGGCGCCTGCTCCCCGAAATGGGCGGGCCGACCATCGTCACCTCGACCACCGGCAGCCACCTGCTCGATCTGACCAGCTTTCTCATCGGCAGCCGCATCGTGGCCGTGTGCGCGGACTTCCTCACGGCGCACGACGTGCGCAAGCGCCCGCGTTCCGACGGGGGCATGGACGACTACCACGCGCCCGGCGAGGATGTCTCGAACCTGCTGGTGCACTGGGAAAATGGCGCCCGCGGCGTGCTCTCGCTGTCGCACGTGGCCGTGGGGCACCCCTACCGCATCCGCGTCGAGATCGACGCCACGGCGATGGGCGTGAGTTGGGACTCCGAGCGGCCCAACGAGCTGTGGCTCGGACACCGCACCGAGCCCAACGAGATCGTCCTCCCGGACCCACGCCAGGCGACGGAGGAAGGCAGCCGGTTCATGGACAACCCCGGCGCCTACCGCGAGGGCTTCGGCGATACCTTCCGCCTGCTGTTCCGCGAGGTCTACCGCGCCGTCGGCGACGGCGGCCAGCCCGACGCGCCGACGTTTCCCACGTTCCAGGACGGCTACGGCATCCAAATCGTGCACGACGCCGCCCTGCAGAGCTTCCAGGAACGCCGCTGGGTCGACGTGGACTGGACGGCCTTCGACGGGAACTAGACCCGGACTTGAGACCCCTGCATAACACCCCTCCGCCGGAAATCTGAGAGCCGGCCCTGTTCCCTCTCCCTGAGGGAGAGGGTTAGGGTGAGGGGGATCTGGAGTTTGGAGCTAGGCAGTCGGCCAGTAGTGCAAGGATCTCCGAAGGCGGAAGTCCAGCGGCCCCGCTACTCCGGCTCGAACAGCGACTTCGGCGGCTCGCCGCGCAGCACCCGCGCAACCTCCGCCGCGGCCTCACGGCGCAGGATGCGGATCGACGTCCGCGAGTAGAAGCCGCCGTGCGGCGTCACGATCAGGTTCGGCGCCTCGCGCAGCGGCGAGTCCATCGGCAGCGGCTCTTCTTCCGTCACGTCCAGCCCCGCGCCGGCGATCCGCCCGTCCTTGAGCGCCTGCGCCAGCGCCGCGTTGTCGACGACCGCGCCGCGTGCCGTGTTGATGAGAAACACGCTGGGCTTCATGAGGTCGAACTCGGCCTCGCCGATGAGGTGGTGCGTCTGCGCCCGCAACGGCGTGTGCACCGAGACGAAGTCCGACTCTCGCAGCAGATCATCCAACGGCACGCGCTCGACCTGCGCCGCCTCGAACGCCGAGTCTGGCGCGCGCGGCGAGTGCCCGATGGCCCGCAGCCCAAAAGCCCGCGCACGCGCCGCCACGGCCTGCGCCGTCTGTCCCAGACCGATCAGCCCAAGCGTCTGACCCTCGACGCGCTCCATCCGCTCCGGCACGCCGCCGCTGGCGTCCCAGATGCCGGCGCGCACGTCGTCGTTGTAGACCACGATGTGGCGCGCCAGGGCGAGCAGAAAGCCCATGGTGTGGTCCGCGACCTCGCCGACCTGGTAGTCGCGCACGTTGCACACCACGATGCCCTTCGCCGTCGCCGCCGCCACGTCGATCGGGTCCATGCCGGTGCCGTAGCGCACGATCACCTTGCAGCGCTCCAGCGCGTCGACCACCCGAGCCGTGATCGGCGCGTACTGCTCGAGCAGCCCGTCGGCGTCGGCCACCTTCTCGATCAGCGCGTCTTCGGTGAAACACTGCTCGACGACAAGCTCGGCGCCGATGGGATCGAGCTCGGCCTGCTCGATCACCGGCGGCATCTCGAAATCGCAGTCGGTGATCACGACCCGGAAGCGGGGCTCGGTCATCGGCGCCATCCAATCACGGGGCAGTCACCACGCGTGAGCGCGGACCAACGTCGCGTGCCTACAGAATGCCGTATTCCCTGAACACCTCGCCCACATCGCGACCGGTGGCCAGGATCTCGCGCACGTTGGTCTCGCCCCGGCCCTTGGCCTCGGCGCGGTCCAGCACTTCGGCCGCCGCCTCGCCCGGAACCACCACCACGCCCATGTCGTCCCCGACGATCACGTCGCCGTAGGCAACCCGCGCGCCGGCGCAATCGATGGGCTGGCCCCACTCGATGCCCTCGCAACGGCCCTCGGAGTCAACCGGACTCTGGCCGACCGCGAATACCGGAAAGTCGATCTCCTCGATCTCGTGCACGTCGCGCGTCAGTCCGTCGATCACGCAGCCCACGGCGCCCCGAGTCTGTGCGGACGTGCTGAGCAGGCCGCCCCAGACGCCCGATTCGTAGTGCCCGGTGGTGGTGATCACCAACACGTCGTTGGGCCGCATGGCGCGGAAGGCCTCGAACAGCACCTGGTAGGGTTCGTCCGGCGGCCGGTAGACGGCGGTCTGCAAGAGCGGCAGCGCCCGACCGACGATGCGGGCGCCGGGATACATCGGACGCACGTCGCGCC
This sequence comes from Chloroflexota bacterium, assembly GCA_026708035.1. Lineage (NCBI taxonomy): Bacteria > Bacillati > Chloroflexota > Chloroflexota bacterium. The sequence continues at coordinate 45,473 of JAPOVQ010000030.1, forward strand.
GCATGGCCTGCACCGGCACGCCCATGCGGTCCAGGCTGTCGGCGATCAGCGCAGAGTGCAGCGCCTGGAATCGCTCTCGCGTGGCATCGTCAAATTCAGGCGCTTGGCTCATTCAGCGGCTCCATTGGCTGTGCGGCGCTGGCCCGTCTCGTTAAGCTCCGCGTGGCCAGCCGCCACGTTGACGGCCACACCGTACATCTCGCGCGCCTCGTCCGGATCGAGGAGCAGATCCCGCACGTCTTCGAGCACCAGCGCCGGATCGCGCTCGCTCGGATCGCCGTAGCCGCCTCCGCCCGGTGTGCGCAGCAGGATCTGGTCGCCGATGTCGAGCACGACGTTCGAAAACTTTCCGTCGGAGATCGTGTCGAACATCTCCCGGGCCGTTTGCCAGTCACTCTCCCCGGCGCGTCGGAAGAGCAGTGCCGTCGTTCCGCCCTCGGACCCGCCGTGCAGCCCCCACGCCCGGTTGGATGTGCGGTTGAGATGCGCGCTCACGGTGATCGGCGACAGGCACGTCCAGATGCGCTGCACGCCGTGGCCGCCGCGATAGGCCCCCGCGCCCGCGCCGCCCTCGGCGATCGAGTATTCATCCAGACGCACCGGATAGCGCGTCTCCCACACCTCGCACGGCGCATTGAGGCAGTTGCCGTTCTTCACGATCTGCGCGTCGTTGCCGTCGGCGTCGCGCCGGCCGCCCCAGCCCATGCCCTCGTGGTGCAGGATCACGAAGGGCTCGCCGGTGTCAATGTTCGTCCCATAGAACCCCAGCAGGCCGCAGGTGCCGCCGTCGGCCGCGGAGCTGCGATCGCTGGCCTGCGCGAACGCGGCCAGCAGAACGTCAACGGTCGTCGGATAGGTGTCGGAGTTCCCGCCCACGCACGACCCGGGATAGTTCACGTTCACGATCGACCCCGGCGGCGCCACGATGGCAATGGGCCGGTAGGCGCCGTGATTCCACGGAATCGGGATGTCGATCATGTGAAAGATGCCGGCGTACGTCGCGGACGCCGTGGTGCCGAACGACTGGTTGATCGCGCCGGCCGCCTGCGAGTCCGACCCGGTGTAGTCGACGATCACCTCGTCGCCGCGAATCACCACCGTGGCCCGGATCTTCCAGGGACGGTCCGGGATCACGCCGTCGTCCTCCAGGAAGCCCTCGGCCGTGTAGGCGCCGTCCGGCAGCCGATCAAGGGCCTGCCGCATCAGCACTTCCGACACGTCCTTGATCTGGCCGGAAAGCTGGCGGAAGCGCTCGACGCCAAGCTTTTCGACGAGGCCCACGATGCGCCGCTCGGCCAGGTAGGTCGAGCCCACCATCGCCATCAGGTCGCCGCGCGACACCTTGGGCGTGCGCACGTTCGACGTGATGATGGCGAAGATGTCTTCCACCGGCTCGTCGTCCTGGTAGATCTTGATCGGCGGCAGCCGCAATCCCTCCTGGAAGATGTTGCGCGTGTCGCCAAACGCGGCGGGCACCATGCCGCCGATATCCGTCATGTGCGCGATGTTGGCCGCGTAGGCCACCACTTCGCCTTCGTAGAAGCAGGGCTTCAGGGTCATGAACTCGGGCAGGTGGCAGCCGCCGCGGTAGGGGTCGTTGTGCAGGATCACGTCGCCCGGATGCATGTTGTCGGGGCCAACCTCTTTGATGGCCCACTCGACGGTGTGCACGATGGCGCCGATGTGCGCCGGGCAGAAGTCGCCCTGCGCGATCATCTCGCCTTCGGCGTCAAACACCACGCAGGAGAAGTCGCGCGCCTCGTTGAACATCGTCGAGTAAGACGTGCGCAGCATGGCCACGCCCATCTCCTCGCAGATGCCGACCAAGCTGTTGCGCGTGATCTCCAGCTCAACCGGATCGTCGATATGCAGGTCGGCGACGCTGCGCTTGGGGTCGGTGTCTCGGGGCATGCCAGCACCGGCGATTGGCGGCGGGGCGCTCCCGCCACCTCGGTATCATAAGGTCCCCGCCGCGCCGCCACGCCGAGCCGGCGCCCCCGAAGCGAGGCCGCCAGATGCGAACCGCCCAAGAGGTGTTCGACGATCATTGGGACGCGGTGATGTCCGGCGACATGGACCGCTTGCTTTCCGACTACGCCGACGACGCGCTCTTCGTGCGACCGGGCCAGGTTGCCCAGGGTCACGCGGAGATCACCGCGTTCTTCATGGATATCGGCGGCGCGCTCGACGGCTTCTCCGTCGAGCAGGTGTCGGTGACCACCGCCGAGCCGATCGTGGTGCTGGAGTGGCAGGGCAGTCACGCCGACGGCCGCAGCGCGTCGGGCACGGACTCGTTTGTCATCACCGACGACAAGATTCGGCTTCAAACGCTCGTGTTCAGGGTCGACTAAGCGCGTCGGGCAACACGCGACCAGCCATTCGGAGGACTTAATCCCATGAAATCGGTCCAAATCGACTTTCTCGGCCACGCGTCGTTCCGCTTCACCGCCCCCACCGGCGAGGTCATCTACTTCGATCCCTGGCTCGACGACAACCCCGTCTGCTCGGAGGGGTTGGCCGACGTCGACCGCGCGGACGTCGTATGCGTGTCGCACGGGCACGTCGACCATCTCGGCGACGCCATCGCCATCGTGCAGAAGACCGGCGCCACGCTGATCGCCAGCCCGGAAGTGGCCGGATACGCCGACACCCACGGCATCGGCTTCGACACCGACTCCTGCCCGCTCAACATCGGCGGCACGGCCAAGCTGGGCGGCGTGGCCTACACCATGGTGCGCGCCGACCACTCGACCGGCATGCACGGCCAGGCCTACCGCGAAGGCGCCGTCTACGCCGAGCCCGACGGCAGCGTCTGCGGCTTCGTGCTGACGTTCGACGACGGGCCGGTGATCTACGACACCGCCGACACGGGCGTGTTCGGCGATATGGCGCTCATCAGCCAGCTCTACGCGCCCGACCTGGTGATCATGCCCGCCGGCGGCAAATACACCATGGGCGTCAAGGAAGCGGCCATGGCCGCCGCGCTGACGCGACCGCGGGCCGTCATCCCCTGCCACTACGACACCTTCCCGAACCAGGCGGCGGATATCGACGACCTGCGGCGGCGCATCGCCGACCTCACGCCCCGCACGAGCGTGATCGAGCTCAAGCCGGGCGAATCCGTCAGCTACCCGTAGCCGCACCGAGGTGACCATCACCAACGTCCGAGCCCATCACCCCGGCGAAGAGCTTGCCCCGTACGCGATACGGGGGAGACCTTTGCGCAATCCCTCCAGTAGAGATTTGAGAGTAGTTCCGGTTCCCTCTCCCTTCATGGGAGAGGGTTAGGGTGAGGGTGAGCCGAGGCTTGGGCGTGGGATGTTGACCATTTGTTCGGAGGCCTCCGAAGGCGGGAACATGAGAGCCGTGACGGCATGAGAATCGCCAGCGTCCAAGCCGTCGCCCTCGACTTTGGCGAACGGCGCGCCACCAGCAAACCCCGCGCGTCGTGGACGGAGGACGCCCGTGTGGGCTCGCCCATGGCCCCCTACCCGCGCTACGCCGAGGTCCGCTCCAGCTGGACGCCGGACTGGCCGGGCGTGGGCGTGGTGGTCACCGCCGACGACGGTACCCAGGGCCTCGGCATCGGCGCGCTCGGCCGGCCCATGGCCGCCCTGGTGGACGACTACCTCGGCCCCCGCATCGTCGGCGAGCCGGCGCTGGCCACCGAGCGCCTGTACGACATGATGCTGCGGCTGTGCTCGCCGTTCGGCGCCACGGGGCTCGCCTCATACGCCGTGAGCGCCATCGACCTGGCGTTGTGGGACCTCAAGGGCAAGGTGCTGGATCGACCGGTGTACGAGCTGATGGGCGGCCCATCCCGCGACGAAATCGTCTGCTACGCCACCGGGCCACAGCACGAGTGGCACCTGGAGTTGGGCTTCACCGCCACCAAGCACCCCTGCCGCTACGGCCCGCCGGACGGCCTGGACGGACTGCGCCGCAACGTCGACGACATCGCCGCCCTGCGCGACTTCGTCGGGCCGGACATCGAGCTGATGCTGGATTGCTGGATGTCACTCGACGTGGAGTACGCCGTGCGCCTCATCGAGGAACTGCGGCCCTTCAAGCTCAAGTGGATCGAGGAGGTGCTGCGCTCCGAGGACATGGACAGCCACGCCGCGCTGCGTAACCGCGTGCCCTGGCAGACCCTCGCCACCGGCGAGCACTGGTATACCCCGGTCCCGTTCCAGCACGCCGCCAGCCGCCGCCTGGTGGACATCCTGCAGCCCGACATCATGTGGGTGGGCGGCATCACGGCCCTGATGCGCATCTGCGCCATCGCCGACGCGGCCGGGCTGTCGGTCATCCCGCACGGCGGCGTCAACGAGCCCTACGGCCAGCACGCGTGCTACGCCCTGCCCGGCATTCCCTGGGGCGAGTATTTCGTCGCCTCGGGCCCCGGCACCGACCTCGCCGACGCTGTCTCGGTCCCCGGCGCGTCTCACCCAGTCGACGGCCGCCTACGCCCCTCCGACGCCCCCGGCTTCGGCATCGAAATCGACCTGGCGACGCTGCGCCCCTACGGCTAGTCCCTGTAGGGCCGTCCCTGGTGGGCGCCCTCCGGATCGGATACGGGCAGCCACAAGGGCTGCCCCTACACCCGATGGGAACCCAGAATTCGTGTAGGGGCGCCCCTTGTGGGCGCCCGCGTGCCCGTCGTCGCCACGTTCCGGCTCCCTCTCCCCGCGGGAGAGGGTCAGGGTGAGGGGTTCGGTGGCCCAAATCCGGTGGCCCGCGCTGCGTGCAGCGTGGGATCGGCCTCAGGTGGATCTTTAAGGCCAATCCACTTGTAAGCGCCCTTCCATTCGCCGCCCCGCCCTCGCTGGTAGGCTCGCCGCAGCACCGCGCATCGTCCATCGGAAGACTCCTTGCAGCGTCAACCCGCCGTCGTGGTCCAGGGTCTGGAAAAGACCTACCCCGGCGGCACGCGCGCCATCGACGGCATCGACTTCACCGTCGAGCAGGGCGAGTTTTTCGGCTTCCTCGGACCCAACGGCGCGGGCAAGACCACCACCATCAAGATCCTGGCCACGCTGCTGCCCAAGAGCGCCGGGCACGTGGAAGTCGCCGGCATCGACATCGACCGGGACGCGCGAGGCGTCCGGGCGTCCATCGGCGTCGCCCTGCAGGAGGTCGGCCTGGACGATCTCTCGAAGGGTCGCGACTTCCTGGTCTTGCAGGGGCGCCTCTACGGCGTCGGACGCGCCGAGGCCAACCGCCGCGCCGATGAGCTGCTGGAGCTGGTGGGACTCTCGGGCGTCGGCAAGCGCAAGATCGGCTCGTACTCCGGCGGCATGCGGCGGCGCATCGACCTGGCCGGCGCGCTCATGCACCGTCCGAACATCCTGTTCCTGGACGAGCCCACGTCCGGCCTCGATCCGCAGAGCCGCCTGGCGATCTGGGAGCACCTGGAGCAACTCAACGCCGAGGGCGTGACCGTCATGCTCACCACCCAGCACATGGACGAGGCCGACCGGCTGTGCCGCCGGCTGGCCATCATCGACCACGGGCGCCTGGTGACCGAAGGCTCACCCAGCGCGCTCAAGGCCGGCGTCGGCGGCGACGTTGTGCGCGTGAGCTTCGGCCCGATGGAATCGCCCGACGGCCGCGCGGACACCGCGCTCGGCACCCTGCGCCAGCTCCCCTCGGTGCAGGAAGCCGACACAACCCCTGACGGATTGACCGCCACGGTCGACGACGGCGGTACGGCCGCGCCCGCGATTCTGCGCGCGCTCAACGACGTGGAAGTCCCCGTGGCCAACCTCGCCGTCACCCGTCCATCGCTCGACGACGTTTTCCTGCATCACACGGGACGCGAGATTCGTGAGGCCGCCGCCGACGAGGACGCCGAGTCGCGCGTGTGGGGCCAGTGGATGGGCGTGAACCGGAGGTAACCATGCTGATCCTGCGCGAGAGCTCCTACATCTACGTCCGCAATCTGAAGACCTGGCTGGCGCAGCCCTCGATGATCGTGGCCGCCGTGTTCTCGTCCGCCGTCATGTATCTCTTCTTCGGCGAGCCGCTGCGCGGCATCACGGGCCTGCCCGGATTCCCGGCCACCGACTACCAGGCCTTCCTGACCGCCATGGTGATCGTGATGGCCGTGGTCTTCAGCGGCAGCGACATGGCGATGGTGCTGCTCACCGACATCATGTCGGGCTACGTCGACAAGCTGCTGCTTTCGCCGGTCAACCGCTTCTCGATCCTGCTCGGCACGCTCGCCATCGGCGCCACGCGGGCCATCGCCCAGGTGGTCGCGATCGTGCTGGTGGCCACGGCCATCGGCGTCCGGTTCGAAGGCGGCGTACTGGGCATCCTGGCCGTCATCGTGGGCACCACGCTGCTGGGCGTGGCCATGGGCTGCGTGGGGCTCATCATCGCCGTGCGCACCCGCAGTGTGCAGGTCACCGTGAACAGCTGGCTGCTGTTCATGCCGCTGGCGTTTCTCACCTCGGCCTTCATGCCGCGCGACCTCATCACCGGCTGGTTCCAGTTCGCCGTCGGCCTCAACCCCATCGAATACATCCTGGTCGCCGTGCGCACCATCATCATCGACGGCTGGATCTGGGAGCACATCGTCCCCGGATTCTGGGTGCTGCTGGCCACCAGCGCCGTCCTCGTCGCCGCCGCCACCTACGAATACCGCCGCGCGACGAACTGAGCCATCGTCGGGCGGCGCCACGGCCGCATGACACCCGCCGCCCCGTCGTCCACAATCGCTCCCTGAGGTGACTCACCACCGGAGCGCCCCGCGATGAAGATCACCGACGTCCGCACCTTTCTCTATCGGGCCGGTGAGGCTGATCGGCGCTATGGGCCGATCCTGTTCGTGCGGGTGGACACCGACGCGGGCATCTCGGGCTGGGGCGAGGGGTCGACCTGGGCCGGCGGGGCGGCGCTGATCGCCGACTTCGGCATCAAGCAGGTCCGAGACATGCTGATCGGTCGGGACCCGTCCGAGATCGAGGCCATCTGGCACGCCATCTACCGCCGCTACACCTACATGGGCTCGCGCGGTCTGCCCACGCAGGTGCTCAGCGCCATCGACATCGCGCTGTGGGACATCAAGGGCAAGGCGCTGGAACGTCCGATCTACGACCTGCTCGGCGGCAAGGTGCGCGAGACGGTGCCGGTCTACGCCAACGCCTGGTGGCCGGACGGCGCGCGCGAGCCGCAGGACTATGCCGACGCCGCGCGGCGCACCGTCGACAGCGGCCACCAGTCGCTGAAGTTCGATCCATTCCTCGAAATGGCGGAAGCGTTCTATGCCTACATCAGTGGCGAGATCACGCCCGAGCACGAGTCGGCGGGAATCGCGCGCGTGGCGGCGGTGCGCGAGGCCGTGGGACCCAACGTCCACATCCTGATCGACGCCCACGGCCAATACGACGTGCCCAGCGCCATCCGCATCGCCGACCGCCTGGCCGAGCTTGACGTCGCCTGGCTCGAGGAGCCGGTGCCGCCCGAGAGCCACGACGCGCTGCGGCAGGTGCGCGAGAACACGGCGGTGCCCATCTGCGTGGGCGAGCGGCTGTTTACGCGCTTCGACTTCGCGCCGATCCTTGAGCGGCGCCTCGCCGATTTCGTCATGCCCGACGTGTGCTGGACCGGCGGCATCAGTGAGCTGCGGCGCATCGGCGCGCTGGCCGAGGCCCACTACGTGCCCCTGAGCCCGCACAACGCCGCCGGACCCATCCAGATCGCGGCGGGCGCGCACGTGGGGCTGACGACGCCGAACTTCTACCGGCTGGAGCACGCCATGGGCTGGATTCCGGTCTACAACGCGCCGCTATTGGAGCCGCTGGGATTCGAGCGCGACTTCCTGACCGTGAGCAACAGTCCGGGGCTGGGTATCGAGATCGACGAGGACTACCTGGAGCAGCATCGCTACACCGAATCGGAGACGACTTCATAGTTCCCTCTCCCTCTGGGAGAGGGTTAGGGTGAGGGCATTTCCGGGGCTTTGGAAGGGGCCTGGATTCCCGCCTCCGCGGCAATGACGGTATGGAGGGCAAGCGTCACATGGGAGTTCCCATGAGTCTCGTGTCGGCATGAAGATCACCGCCGTCGAGCGCATCGAGCTTGATGTCGGGTTCACCCCGCGCACCGAGCCGCACATGCGGCGCGGCATCACCAACTTCTCGCTGATCGAGATCTGCCGCGTCACCACCGACACCGGCATCGTCGGCTGGGGCGAGTCCCGCGCCATGCACAACTGGGGCCATGATATGGCCACCGTGGACGCCGGCGTCATCGGCCGCAACCCGGCGGAGCTGCTCTGGCGCGACGAGCTTGGCTCCGGCTTGCAGCAAGCCATGTTCGACCTCACCGGCAAGGCGCTCGGCGTACCCGCGCACCGGCTCATCGGCCGCCAGGCGCGCGCGTGGGTGCCGCTAGCGTGGTGGTGCTACGACATGCCGCCGGAGGACTGGGCCGCCGAGGCCGAGGACGCCGTCGCCGCGGGCTATACGGACTTCAAGCTCAAGCCGCGTCCCTGGTTCGATCTCATGGCGCAGATGGAGGCGATCAGCGCCGCCACTCCGGACCACGTCACCTTCGATCTCGACTTCAACGGCTTCCTGCTCGATGCCGGATTCGCGCAGCAGGTCCTGGCCGAGCTCGAGGCCTTTCCCAAGATTCACATGTTCGAGACTCCCATTCCGCAGCGCGACGTCGCCGGCAACGCGGCGCTGCGGGCCAAGTCCCCGCGCGCCATCGCGTTGCACTTCGAAGAGCCGGACTTCCTCACCGCCATGCGGGAGGGGGTCTGCGACGGCTTCGCCGGCCATGGCGAAGGCGCCGCCAGCACACTGCACTACGCCGCGCTGGCCCAGGCCGCCAACCTGCCGTTCTTCGTGCAGCTCGTGGGGACGGGCATCACCACCGCCTTCGCCGCCCACCTGGCCGCCGCACTGCCCGCGGCCCGCTGGCCGGCCGTCACCGCGTCGAATGTCTACGCCCACGACCTGCTCCGCACGCCGCTCGACATCCGGCGCGGCTACGTCCGCGTGCCCGATGCGCCCGGCTTGGGCGTCGAGATCGACGAGCAGGCGCTCGAGAATTTGCGCCGAGACGTGACGGGGCCAAAGCCCCTTCCGCGCACGATCTACACCGTCCGCTGGCCCGATGGTGGCACCGCCGAATACGTGTCGGTGCGCGCCTACGAACGGGACTTCACGCTCGGCAACCAGCCGGCATTCGAACGCGGTGTCACGCTCACCACCCGCGAGGACGACGGCAGCGTCGAGTTCGACAACCGCTACCGCGCGGTGGCGGCAGCTGGCATCGCTCCTCCATCGCTCCCGATCCCCAAGTTCTAGATGGGAGAGGGTGACTGGCTCGACGGCGTAGGTCCTAGGGCTCATCTCTCCGCACTGATTTCCCTCAGCCTTTCCGGCTCCTATCAGGGCGACCCTTCCGAAACCCCTCCGTCATTCCGGCGGAGGCCGGAATCCAGTCGGGTCAAATCTGGAGGCGCGCCGGACGCTTGGCATCGGGCGGGTCTGAGACCCGCCCCTACCGGATTCCGCAAGGTTCTCCACCAGGGGAGAAGGCACCGGACTCGCTCACGCGGCGTCCTGACCCGATAGAATCAAGCCATCACCACGCTTTGGCGCGCCCGCGCCAAGCAGAGGAGGTCCTCTATGCGGGTCATCCTCGCGCTGCCTCGTTTCGTCATGCGCCTCGCGCGCCGATTCTCGCGCTGGCTGAGCCCGTCAGCCGAGCAGCGGATGCGCTCGACTCTCCACAAGCGAGAGGCGCGCCAAAAGGGGTACGACGCCATGCGCGAGCATTACCCCCGCAGCGGCGGGCCGGGCTGGCGCTAGCTAGCCGAACGGCCGCCGTTCGTTGCGGTCCAGCGGCAGCGAGATCGGCCGGCTGCCCTCTTCGACCGAGATGTAGGCCGCCTGCATGATCTCCACCGCTCGCAGGCCGTCCTCGCCGGTCAGCACCGGCGGCTCGTCGCGCAGCACCCAGCCGGCGAAGCTGTCCCACTCGGTGTCGAACGCCTCCTCGAAGCCGTAGCCCTCGAAGAACGTCGTCTGCATCGGGCCGTCGTGCGTGGCGTAGTGCACCGCCACCTGCCTTGGGTCGTAGGCGATGCCGCCGTGCTCGCAGGCGATCTGGTAGCTGAACGAGGTGCGATAGGTCGCCATGGGAAAGGCCGTCGTGACCTGGATCGAGCCCAGCGCCCCGTTGCGGAACCGCAGATTCACCGCTATCGCGTCGTCATAGTCGGTGACGTCGGGAAACAGCTTCGGACCGGCCATCGCCGAGACCGTGTCGACTTCGCCCAGGTAGTGCCGGATGGTGTCCACGTCGTGAGTGCCGGCCCAGTAGAGCAAGCCGCCGTTGGCCGCCCGGCGGGACCAGAATCCGTGAATCCGCCGTCCGAAGTAGCCGTGCACGTTGATGGAAAGCGGCCGGCCAAACTCGCCGGTGTCGAGCAGGCGCTTGATCTCGGCGTGCGCGCCGCGGAAGCGTCGCTTGTGGCCGATCATCAGCTTCACGCCGTGCTCGTCAGCGGCTTCGATCATGTCGTGGCACTCGGCCACGGTGATCGCCATGGTCTTCTCGCAAAAGATGTGGCGCCCGGCAGCCGCCGCGGCCACCACGATGTCCCGGTGCGTGTTGTGCGGGGTGGCGACGGCAACCGCGTCGCAGTCGCACTCCGCCAGCAGGTCGCCGTGATCGCCCCACCACGGCACGCCGTACATCTCGCCACGATTTCGCGCCGCGTCGGCGTTCACGTCGGCCACGCCGACCAAGTCCAGTTCGGGACGCCGGGCGACGATCTTGGCAACCTCGCCGCCAAAGTTCCCCGCGCCGATCAGTGCGACGCGTACGACCGATTGCGACATTAGCGACAGATCCGTTCGCCCCCGTATCGAGTACGGGGCTGGCTCTGAGCTTGTCGAAGGGCATCTCCTGGGAATGCCTCAGGGCCGTGGTTCAACTGGCTCACCACGAACGGAGCGACCACCACAGCTAGCACTCCTTCCGCTATTCGGCGTCGATGGCCGCCGCCATCCGCGCGAATGACGCGTCGTCCAGCGTGCGGTGGTGGAACCAGTTGGGCGGATTGCCCAGGAGATCGTGCAGCTCGTTGATCCTGCCAAGCACCGTCTTCACCTCGTCCCAGGTGCAGCCGACCTCGGCGGGACGGTAGCGCACGCGGCAGAGGTCGAGCAGCGCCTTCGTCTCGTCGAATCCCCACTCGTACACGTGTGCGTTGATGAGCGAGCCCAGCGACACCACTTCCGAGTGAATCAGCTCGCGGCCCAGCACCCACTCGAACGCGATGACGAAGGTGTGGTCGATGCTGCGCGAGATCTTCATGTCGAACGTGGGCACGTCGTAGCGTTCGCGGTTGATTTCGCTGGCGATGCGGATCGCGTGGTCGTTCAGCTGCCCGTTTTCGTCGAGGCCCTCGCTGAACTGCCGGCACCGTGCGTGGATCCACGCCAGCGTCCCATCCGCCACGGCCTGGTCCATCGGCGGGAGGCCGTCCAGACCCTGCTCCCCCCACCAACGCCACGACGCCACGTGTCCCAGGTTGCAAATGCACTCGCCCATGCCGGCGCGGTTGAGGTGCGGCGGCGCCGCCGCGATCACGTCGTAATCAAGCAGCAGATAGTCCGGCGCCACGGTGTCGAAGCAAAACTCCCAGATTTTCTCCCGGCGGATCGCCACGGGCGCTTGGAAGATCGCGCCCGTGGACACGATGGTGGGAATCAGCACCAAGGGCTTTTCCAGCTTCCAGGCGACGAATTTCCCCACGTCCAGGGCGTTGCCGCCGCCGATGCCCAGCACCACGTCGGCGTCGGGCAACCGTTCGATCAGCGGCTCGACATACTCCTCCGCCATACCTTTCTGGAACTCGAGCTGACGAGGCGGGTTGGGAAAGTACTCCTCCACCACGGCCCAGGCGCTCGGCGACGTGATGGCGAGATACGAGGTGTACGTCGGCCCGTAGGCCGCGAGCAGATCGTGACCGTAGCGGGCGTCCCACTTCCGGCTATCGAGAACCATACGCGCATCCTCCGCCGCCGCGGTCCGCCGCCATCATACGCTGGAGCGGCTAGTCGACGGGATATCGCTCGGCCAGCTCCAGCCGGTCGATCAGCTTCCCGATCTCGTCCCGCGTCTCCGCGTCGATCGCAGGCGCCGGATCGCGCACCGTTGCATAGCCGATCAGCCCCCGCCGCTTGAGAATCTCCTTGCGCACCGCCCACATAAGTCCGGGCCGCGCATCCATCGCCGTCAAGGGCATCAGCCGGTCCCACAGAGCGTTCGCGCCCGCCGCGTCTCCTTTGTGGAACAGCTCCAGCGTCTCGACGATGACCTCGGGATAGGGATAGCCCGTCATCATGCCGCTCGATCCCCGCTCCAGCTCCTGCACGAAGGACGTTCCCGCAGCCGAGTACAACGGGCGCGTATCTCCGACCAAGGCCCGAACCGCGCTCAGCCGCTGCGTCACCGGCTGCCCCTCGACCTTGAACGCTGCGACACCGTCGACCTCGCGGGCAAGTCGCGCCAGCAGCGCGGCGCTCATAGTGATGCCACTGGTATTGGGCTCGTCCTGCACGATCACCGGGACATCCAGCGCATCCGTGACCGCCGCGTAGTGGCGCACCACCGCATCATCCGTGGGCGCCGCGGCGTAGGGCGGCAACACCACGACTCCGGACGCTCCAAGGTCCGTCCAGCGCCGGCCAAGCTCAACCACCGCGGCCGCGGCGGGCGCATACGCCGCAACCAGCACCGGCCGCCGCCCGCCAAGCTCGCGCATGATGAGGCCGACGACTTCCTCCTGCTCGGAGCGGCTGAGGAACATGACCTCCGACGCCACGCCGAGCAGAAACAGCGCGTCGCAGCCGCAGGTTTCGCGGTGGCGCAGCAGCCGCACCAGGCTCGCGCAGTCGATCGCGCCGTCGGCGTCGAATGGCGTTTGCAGGATCGAGTAGAACCGCCCCAGTCGAGACTCGCTCACCAGTTCGTGTATGAGCCGTCGCGGCGGCGCAGGTGGGGCGCTTCCCAGAACATCGTCGGATGGTCCGCCAGCGCGTCCTCGTTGAGCTTGACGCCCAGCCCCGGCGCCTCGGGCAAGGGAAATGCGTCGCCCTCGATGTCGAGACCCTCCGGAAACAGGTCCGGCGGGCGCGCCCGCGTGTTCCAGTTGTATTCGAGCAAGGCGAAGTTCGGGATGGCCGCGCACAGGTGCACCGCCGCCGCCGTCGATATGGGGCCCAGCGGGTTGTGCGGCATCACCTCCAAGTAGTGCGCCTCCGCCATTCCGGCCACCTTGCGCGCTGCCGTGAACCCGCCCACGTTGCAGACGTCCAGCCGCACGTAGTTGCTCAGCCCACGCTCGATGAAGGGCGCGAAGACGTAGATGCCGGAAAACTCCTCGCCGATGGCGAAGGGGATGTCGGTCATGGCACGCAGCGAGGCGTAGGCGTCGGGGCTCTCGGACCGGATGGGCTCTTCCAAGAACATCAGGTTGACGTCGTCGACCAGCCGGCAGAACTCGGCGGCGTCGGCCACGCTGAGCCGGTGGTGGAAGTCGATCCCCATGCGCAGTCGTGGTCCCACTCGAGCGCGCACGGCGTGCAGCATCTCAGCCGAAGCCACCACCGACTCCCACGGCTCGTAGATGTCCTCGGGCGCGTCGGGATCGTCATCGCTCGGTGCCACGGGCGAAAAACGAACCGTGCCCCACCCCTTGGCCGCCAGGTCCGCCGCGCACTCGGGCATGGTGTCGCCCTCACCGGCGACGGCGTCCGCGAAGCACGTCACCTTGTTTCGCGACGCCCCGCCCAAGAGCTGCCAAATCGGCGTGTTGAGGTGCTGGCCCAGGATGTCCCACATCGCGATGTCGATCGCCGAGGCGGCGGCGGTGATGACGGTGCCGCCTTCGAAATACTGGCTGCGGTAGAGCACCTGGTGGATGTCTTCGATTCGCCGTGGGTCCTGGCCGATCAGGAACTCGCGGTAGTGGTCGAACATGCCCCCGACCGCCCGCTCACGGCCCGCCGTGCCGGATTCGCCGAGCCCCGAGATGCCGGCGTCGGTCTCGACCTTGACGATGATTTGCGGCCGCATTCCGACCGTGGGCGCAAAGTGCTTGACGTCGGTGATCCGCATGTCGCCTCCCCCGCGAGGGTTGGGTGCGCTCGCACCCGCGGAACCGGCAGCCTATGATCGCATGCTGCCCCAGGAGTTTGGCGCCCGTTGTCGTTGGGCCGCGGGCGAGCAAAGGCGGACCGTCCCGTGGACCTGCTGTTCTGCAACGACTACATGCCGGACCTCTCGGGCGGCATCCAGGCGGCGCTCCCCGATCACCGGGTGCGTTCCTGTCCCGAGGCCGATGTCGCGGAGCACGCGGGTGACGCCGCGGTCCTGCTCCCGGCCCGGGCTGTCATTGATGCCAGGGTCCTAGACGCGTCGCCGAAGTTGCAACTGGTGCAGCAGCCCGGAGTTGGGCTCGACGCCATCGATGTGGCTGCGGCGAACGCCCGAGGCGTGCGCGTCGCCAACGTGCCCTCGGCGGATGGCGGGCTGGCGCAAGCCGTGGCGGAAATGGCGCTCTTCCTGCTCATCGGCGGCGGACGCCGCTATCCGCGCCTGCTCGAGGGCATTCGCACCCAGGACTGGAACGTGCCGTTCGGGCATTCGCTGTTTGGTTCGAGGGTCTGCGTCATCGGCCTGGGAGGCATCGGCAGCCAGCTCGTGCGACTCTTGCAGCCGTTCGGCTGCGAAATCGTCGGCGTGCGCCGCACGCCCCGCGACGCGGATGTGCAGGAGCTCGGCCTGGTGTCGGTGCATTCGCCCGACGAGCTGCATGAGGCCGTGCGCGGCTGTCGCTTCATTGCGCTGGCCACGCCGCTCACGCCGGAGACCGAGGGCATGATCAACGCCGACTCCATTGCCGCCATGGACGACGACGCCGTGATCGTAAACGTGGCGCGAGGTCACGTGATCGACCGCGAAGCGCTCATCGACGCGCTGCGCAGCGGCAAGCTGAGCACGGCCGGGATTGACGTCTTCTGGGAAGAACCGGTCGATCCCACGGACCCGCTCTTCGACCACGAGGTGTTCGTCACGCCGCACGCCTCGAATGCGTGCGACGCCTTTGTTCGCGAGACTTCGGCCGGCGTCGCCGAGAACGTGCGGCGGTTGATCGCGGGCGAGCCGCTGCTCTGGGAGGCCAAAGCGCCGTGATCGTCGACGTCCACACCCACCTGAGCACCACCGAGCAGTGGGGCCCGCAGTTCAGCCAGGCCATCGAGCTGACCTATCCGCCGGACGTGCTGGACATCAACGTCACGCCCGAGCGGCACTGGGAGGCGGAGAAGGCCGCGGACCGCGTGATCGTGTTCGGAATCAACTCGATCGCCATGGAAATGAGCACGCCCAACGACCACATCGCCGGCTACGTGCGCCAGCACCCCGAGAAGCTGATTGGTTTTATGTCAATTGACCCGAATCAACCGGATGCGCTCGACGAAATCGACCGCAGCGTCAATGACCTGGGCCTGCGCGGCATCAAGATGAGCCCTGTCTATCAGCACTATCACCCAAACGACCCCAAGGCCGGACGCGTCCATGCCCGCGCCCAGGAGCTCGGGCTGCCGATCCTGACCCACGCCGCCTACCAGGGCATGGCCAACACGCCCATGGAGCTGGCGAGCCCGCTGCTCTACGACCCCGTGGCGCGGGAGTTCCCGGACCTCAGGATCATCCTGGCGCACATCGGCCTGCCGTGGTTCGCCGACGCCATGGTCGTCGCCCGCAAGCACCCCAACGTCTTCACCGACGTGTCCGGTCTCGAGAACAAACCGTGGTGGCTCTACCAGGCGCTGGCCATGCTCAGCGAGTTCGGCGCCATCGACAACGTGCTCTTCGGCAGCGATCTGCCATTCAGCACTGTCGACGGCACGATCAATGCGTTGCGGAACATCAACGCCGTCACCGAGGACACCGGGCTGCCCAGGATCCCCTCCGAGGAGATCGAGGCCATCATCCACCGTGACAGCCTGAGCCTGCTGGGCTTGGAGTAGCCCTCAGTCCAGCAGCCGGCTGCCCAACAGGTCGCGCACGCCGCCGACAAACTGCTTCGACGCCTGCATGAGCATGTCGCCGTCGTAGCCGTAGCTCATGAAGGTCGCGCCCTTGTCGGCCCATTCGAGCGACTCCTCGATCGAGCCGATGTGCGGGCCGCCCGCGATGCCGTGGCGCTTGACCGCCTCCAGCATGCGCTCGACGGAGTCCCTGATGTCCGGGTGGTGAATTTGTCCCGGAATACCGATGGTGGCCGAAAGGTCGGTGCGGCCGATCAGGATGGCGTCCAGGCCGGGCGTCGCGGCAATCTCATCGATGTTCTCGATGCCGAGTCCGCTCTCCACCTTGACGGCAGTCAAAACCTCGCGGTTCTGCCCCGCGGTCAGCTCGCCGCAGTCCGGCTCGGCAAACTCCGTATGCACGCCCGCCGTCAGCACGCCCCGCTTGCCCTCCGGCGGATACTTGCTGTAGCGCACCGCCATGGCCGCCTGCTCGGCCGTCTCGACGTGGGGCACGATCACCCCCATCGCCCCGGCGTCCAGCGGTCGGGCGATCAGGTGGTCCTCGACGCTGGTGGTGCCAGCAATGGGCACCATTCCGGTCAGCTTGGACGCCATGCAGATCGTCGCCAGCTCCGGATAGCCGGGCTGCCCGTGCTCCATGTCGATGTAGTAGAAGTGAAACCCGGCCGAGCCGAAGATCTGGGCCACGGGCGGGGACGCAAACGAGATGCTGCACGCCCCCAAGACCACTTGGCCTTCGCGCAAGGCGCGCGTCACGGGGTTGATTTGATGGTTGATGGCGGGACGGACGGCATAGCTGCTCATGGCGCTCCTCGGCGGCAGGGGCTCAAACCGCGCCAATGTATCGCAGGGCCGTGCTTTGGCAGTGGGCCACTGCGGTCGACCATAGGTAAATTCCTGCCTCTGCGCTGAAGTCCGGTGCCCTCTCCCTCGATGGGAGAGGGATAGGGTGAGGGTGCCGGGAAGGATTGCTCCAGACGCACGCACGCCTGAGGAATCATGAGTGAGCCGCTGCTCCTGGCCCTGTGGGAGCGCACTGCCCGGCCGCCGCGCGATACGATCAGGCGCGCCGCCTCACGGCAGGACCCCGCATGACCCAATCGCCGCTCCAAGTCGTCGTCACCTTCGATGCCCACGGTGTGGCCGAGGCGCTGGAGGACGTACCGGGCGTGCGTCTCGCCGCCGTGGGGGACGCGGATGTGGTCGCGCCGCACATCCGGACGGCCGACGTGCTGCTCGTGGGGGACTTCGACGCGGCCATGCTCGCCCGGGCGGAGCGGCTGCGGTGGGTCCACGCGGCCTCGGGTGGCGTCGAAAAGTTCTTGTTCCCCGAGTTCGTGGCCAGCCCCATTCCCTTTTCGTGCTCCAAGGGCGTGTTCGACACGCCGGGCGCCGAGCACGCCCTGGCCTCGATGCTCGGGTTCGCCCGCAATTTGATCTACGACGTGCAGCACCGCGCCGCGCGCGACTACGTCTACGGCTCGCCCACCGAGCTGCGCGGCAAGACGCTCGGTATCGCCGGCCTCGGCCGCATCGGGCGCGAACTGGCGCGCCTGGCCCAGGCCTTTGGCATGCGCGTGATCGCACTGCGTCGATCGGACGGCGGCGAGCACCCGCACGTCGACGAGATGTTGAATCGGGATGATCTCCCGCGCCTGCTCAGCGAGTCCGACTACGTCGCCGTGGCCGTGCCCAATACGCCCGAGACCCAGCAGCTGATCGGCGCCCCGGAACTCGCGCTGATGAAGCCGTCGGCTTTCCTGATCGATATCTCTGGGCGCGACGCCCTCTACGACCTGGACGCCCTGGCCGACGCCCTGCGCGACGGGCGCCTCGCCGGCGCCAGCCTGCAGATTTCGCCGCCTCCCGACGACTCGCCGCTGTGGGACATCGACACCTTTCACCTGTCGTTCCACCGGGCCACCTCGACGGAAGAAGAGCGTCGCTGGCTGGATCTCTTCACCGACAACATCCGCCGATTCCAAGCCGGTGAGCCCCTCCTCAGTCTGGTCGACAAGCACGCGGGGTACTGAGCGCCCAGCCCCGGTTGCCACCGCCGGGGCTGGCCGACACAATCCGCCAAACGCACCGCAAGGACCCTCCCCATGAGCGACCAACTCCGCCTGGCCATGCTCGGCGCCAAGCACGGACACGCGCGCACGAAGACGCGCTGGCTGCGCGACACCCCCGACATCGATCTCGTCGGCATCTACGAGCCCAGCCTCGAGTTCCGCGCCGACCGCGAGACCACCCCCGACTACCAGCACATCACCTGGATCGACGACATCGACGACGTGCTCGGCGACGCATCCATCGAGGGCGTCGTCATCGGTGGGGCCGAGGTCGAAAACCCGTCCTACGCCCGCCGGGCGCTCGCCGCCGGCAAGCACGTGCTCATGGAAAAGGCCTGCGGCTGGACCAAGGCCCACGCCGACGAGCTGATCGGCACGGCCCAGCGGAAGGGCTTGCTCTTCCAGGTCGGCTACAACTTCCGGCCGCTGCCGCCGTTTCGCCGCGTGATCGACATGGTCCGCGCCGGCGACTTCGGCACCGTGCACCTCGTGCGGGCGCACATGGGCTCGCCGTTCAGCGCCGACGTGCTTCCGCGCCAGCTTGGCGGGCCATACTTTCGCGGCGGCGCCTTCTACAACCTGGGCTGTCACGCGCTCGACATGGTCATGGCCGTCGCCGGCACTCCCAACGCGGTCCACCCGTTCAGGCGTCAGGTGCGCCCCGAGTCCCAGGCGCAGGACTACTACGACCTGAACATCGTCGTGCTGGAGTATCCCGAGACGCTGGCCTCGATCGAGTTGAGCTTTCTCGAAACCGAGAACCGGCGCCCGCGCAGCTTCGAGGTCTACGGCTCGGAGGCCCAGGCCATCGTGACGCCATTCATGATCGCCGGCGACCGCGTGCCCTCAGCCGCGATCCACACCGGCGGCCCCGGCGCCGGCGCCGACGGCTGGCACATCCATGGCGCCGATCCCTTCGAGCCGTTTCGGGCCGACATTGACGAGTTCTCGGCGTGCATTCGCGGCGAAAAGGAGCCGTGGATCGACTACGCCCACGACCTGGCCGTGCAACACACGCTGATGGACATCTGCGGCGAGAGCGACGTGGAGGAGCTCCACAGCTAGCGCCGTGTCTAAATCCCGCGGGTGCGTCCCTCCAGCGAGGCGCGCGCTTCGGGCTGGCCCTCGACGAGGCGCTGATCGCGCAACGCGCCGCCGAGGGCCTGCGCGTGCCGAATTGCCGCGGCGTCGCCCAGCTCCGAGTCGATCAGTTCCGCCAATAGGCGGTCGGTCAGCTCGCGCCGCACGTCCGCGTACGCGGGGTCGTCCCACAGGTTGTTGATGTCCTCCGGGTCGTTGACCACGTCGTAGAGCTCGCCGTAAGGCTGCCCGCCGTAGTGCAGCAGCTTCCACTGGTCGGTCACCAGCATCTTGACCCGAATCTCGATCGGCCCGTCGTGATCGACCGGCCAACTGCCGACGCCAGGACCGCGCCTCGGTTGCTTCGAGTCCAGCAATCGCCGGCCGCCGCCGCCCAAAACCGTGATGCGCTCCACGATCACCGCGTCGCGGTGGGTGTCGGTTTCGCCGCGCAGGAGCGGCGCGAACGAACGGCCTTCCATTCCGAGCAGGGGTTCGGCCCCGGCGAGATCGAGCACGGTTGGCGTGAAGTCCAGGTGCGTCGTCACGCTGTCGTACTTGCTGCCGGCGGCCACCGTCGGCGGATGCCGCCAGAGGAAGGGGACGCGGTTGACGGCCTCATACGACATCATCGGCTTCGCCGCCACGCCGTGGTCATTCAGCCCCTCGCCGTGGTCCGAGGTAAACACCACGTGCGTGGAATCGCGCAGGCCCAGCCGGTCCAGCTCGTCGAGCACGCGGGCCATTACGTCGTCAATGAATGTCGTGAGCCCGTAGTAGTGCGCCACGATCTCGCCGAAGTGGTCGCCCGACCACCCGACGTGCGTGTTGTATCCGCCGTAGGGCATGCCGTCGCGCGCCCATTGATAGGCCGGCGGCTTGCGGCTCACGTCTTCCCGCGGCACCGCCGCGGGCATCGCCGCCGGGTCGTACATGTCGCAGTAGGGCCGCGGCGGAGCGAACGGCTGGTGCGGGTCGGCGAATGACATCCATAGGAAGAACGGCTGATCGTCGTCGCGCCGGCGGAGCCATTCGATAGTGCGGTCGGCCGTCCAATGGGTGTAGTGCCATTCGGCGGGGATCGAGTTCTTCCAGCTGACGAAGGCGCCGCTCGGCTCCTCCAGGGCCTGGTCCTGGCGCCAGAGCCGCAGGCCCTCGGGGTGATTCCGCTCCAGCCACACGCGCCAATGTCCGGCGGGGTAGGCGTGGCCGGTGTGAATCTCGGCGTAGTCGAAGCCGAAGTACGGCCCGTACCACAGCCTGTCCTCGTCGCTGATCGGGGCCCCGGGCGGCGGCTCATCCGGCAGCACGTCCTCCAGGTCGGCGGTCTTGAAGTGCGCCTTGCCAATTAGCGCCGTGGTGTAGCCGGCCTCGCGCAGCGAATCGCCCAGCACCGGAATCGACTCGCTCATGTTTACCGCGTGGTCGAAGACCTGGTGTCCGCGCTGGCTGCGTCCCGTGATCATGCTGGCGCGGGCCGGCATGCAGATGGCGTTCGTCGGATAGGCGCGGTCAAACCGCATCCCGTCGCGCGCCAGCGAGTCCATGGCCGGCGTGCGGATGTGCGGGTTGTTGTGACCCATGGCGTCCCAGCGTTGCTGGTCCGTGGTGATGAAAAGGAAATTGGGACGCTGCTGGTTCGCCATGACTGCTCCTGCTACTCCGTGGCTCGGAGATGGAATTCGTGCGCGCCGGCGCCGACGGCCGCGATGGTCACTGTGTCCGTCCCAACGTCGACGCCGGACGGTGGCCGGTCCAACGACGACGCGGCGCCGTCGATCACTAGCTCGATCTGTCCCGCATCGGTTCGCGGCAGCACGACCTCCGCGGATACGCCCTCGGGCACCGTGACCTGAAGCTCGAAGGCGCCACCGTTCCGTTGCCAGGCGACCTCGATATCACCCTGCGGCGCGGGGTGGACGCCGCGCGCCCACTCCAATCCGCCCGGCCGTGGGCGAATCTCGCAGGTCGAGAACCCGGGACCGGTGGGGTCCACGCCCAGCACGCGCGCCAAAAGCACGGTGCCGGTGAGCACCCCGCCGCTATGCACCAGGCTGCGGACGCCTGCCGGTCGCACGCGTTGCTCGGTGGCCCAGGTGGCCATCTGCTCGTCGCGCACGATGCCGTTGCCGGCCGTGAAGTTGTCCCAGCCCTCCCAGATCGTGGGCTGGTCGGACGCGCCCATCATGAAGGCGTAGCGCTCGCTGAGGCGCTCGCTGCCGCCGGGCCGTGGCCCAGCCAGCATCAGCGCATCCGCCACGTAGCCGTAGAACAGCGGGGACGTGGGCACCATGTCCTCCGGCGGGTTCGCCAGATGGTCCGCAATGCTCGCGGTCTGTTCCGGCGTCGCGACGCCGTACATGACTGCCAGCGAGTTGCCCAACTCGCTCACCACCGGCGATTGCGCGCCGTCGCGCACCGCGTCCACGAATAGCCCGCGCGACTCGTTCCAGAACTTCTCCCGGACCGTCGGGCGCACCTGTCGGGCGATCTCGCGCCAGCGCGCGGCGTCGTCGTCCCGACCAACATCGTCCGCCAACGCCGCCGCGTCCTCCAGGCTTGCCACGTAGAGGCAGTTGGTGATGATGCTCGCCCCGCGGAAGTCGTTGGGGGTCCAATCAATGTGATAGAGCGGGTGCACCCACGTCAGCAGCCCCGTCGTCCGGTCGCGGTGCGGGACGAACCAATCGAGCTGCTTCCGCACGCTGGGATACAACTCATCCAGCACCCAGCGTCGACCGCCGTAGAGGTAGATTTCGCGAATGCGCGTGCTCCACTGCAGCATGAAGTGCTGGTTCACGTGCGTCGGCCAGAAGCTGGGCGGAAAGGCCATCATCAGGTTCCCGTCGCCGCGGTCGCTCAGCGTGAACAAGCGGAAATAGCGGTCCACCACGGGGAGATCGCCCCAGGCGACGTGGGTGAACCGTCCCCCATGGCTGCCGTCGCCGGCGCTCCAGGGCACGCGCTCGCGGTAGGAATCGCAGACCAGCGTATCCTCGATGTGCGACTCCATGGTGTCGACGCACGCCGTCCACACCTTGGTCAGCACCTCGTCCGAGCACTCGAACCGCCCACGAACGTCGGCCGGATAGCGGTATTCGTTCAGACCGATCGACTGGAGCCGCACTGCCTCGTGCCGGCTTCGAACGGTGACGTGCAGATAGCGGAACTGCCGATACTCGCCGACCTGCCAGGTCTGGCGGCCCTCGCGGGTGATGACGCGGTCGCCGTAGCGCAGCGCGGCCGGAATGCGCCCGCCCAGCAGTTGCTGGCCGTAGGTCACGTCCAGGATGGCCCCGGCAGGCGCCTCGAACTCGAGTCGGGGATAGCCGAAGAGCTGCCGGCCGAAGTCCACCACCATGTACGGCGCGCGAATCCCGTGACCGGGGGCGAACACGCTTTGCAGCGTTGCCGCCGAATCGTCGGGTGTCAGCGTCGCCGACACCTCGTCCGCAATCGCGTTCTCCAACGGCAGGTGCGGCTCGCTGTAGAGCAACTCGGGAATGTCGATCTGGCCCGACCGGCCCAGGTCGATGGTCTCGCCCACGTCCACGACCTCGCGCGGATAGAGCATCCGCTCTTCCATCTGCGGGATTTCGCGCTTCTCGAAAACGAACCACTCCACGTCGTTGCCGGTGATCTCGACCGCGCGCGCCCAATCGCCGTCGTCGAAGTCCAATTCCATCCAATTCGCCGGGTCGGCCCCGGCGTCGTAGACCTCGATGAAGCCCACGAGGCTGTTGATGAGCTCGACATCGGTGCGCCAGCCCCGCGCGGGTTGCAGCACCCAGTCCGAATCGGTGCCAATGGTCCGTGCCGAGCCGTCTGCCAGGGTGAGATCGAGCTGCGCCCAGAGTCCCGCCCGCTCGCCGACCGAGTAGGACGAGCCGCTGCTGCTGCCCCAACCCGTGCCGCGGCTGCCTTCGATCCCGTAGTGATAGACCTGCACGGCGATGACGTTGCGTCCCGACGCCAGGTGCGCCGCCACGTCATGGGTGTCGTAACTCTTGCGGCGTGGATCGCTGCGCGCCGGTCCGCGCCCCAGATAGCGTCCGTTGACCCACAGCACATAGCGGTCCGCCGCGGAGACGTGCAGCTCCGCTTGCGTTGCGTCGCCCTCCAGCTCGAAGGACCGCCGGGCCATGAGATAGCAGTTGCGCGGCTTGGGCTCGCCGTCGGTCCAGATCCAACGGGCCGGCCAGTGCGAAACCGCCGTCAGCTCCGGTGGGGTGGTCGAATACATGGCTCACTCCCGGCAACGCCCAATCGCCGCATGGTAGCGCCAGCGGCGGCGGTCACAGTCGATGACGTCGTCCGAAGCTAGCTCGCGTCCGTCCAAATGCCTCGACTACCTGCAACGCAATTCGATTTGGCCAGCGGCCGGTAGACACAAGACTCATGGCTGTGTGACGTTGGAGCGCTCCCGGCCGCTTACGAGGCCGCTGATGGATTGCCTGTGACGGGAATTGGCGGCAAGGTCCAAACTCGCCGCAATCTGTTGCGCGGTGCGTCCGCCGCACTTTTCGGCGCGGCAGGCGCGGCAGTGCTGGCGGCGTGTGACGAGGCGCAGGTCGTCGAGAAGGTCGTGACCAAGGAAATAGTCTTTCCCCCAGACTCCGATCCCGAAATAGCAATCCCGGACGGTCCGCTCAGCGGTGAGACGCTGACAGCCAGCGCCAGCGGCGCGAACACGCAGGACATCTTCACGCCGCTGCGTCAGGTCAGCAGCAAGCAGGCCTTTGTCACCGACTACGTCTTCATGCCCCTGTGGTATGGCGACACCTGGGGTGACGGCGCCACTCCCGCGCTGAGCGGCCAGTGGGCGCCCGGCGTGGCCAACAGCTGGGACGAGGTCGAGCGCAACCGCGTCTACAACTTCCATCTGAACCCGGATGTGGGTTGGCACGACGGCGCGCCCTTGACCGCCAGTGACGTGCTGTTCGGCATCGAGATGGCATTCGACACGAACTACAAGAACAACAAGCACAAGACCGACTGGGGCGACATCGCCGGCGCCAAGGCGTGGGGTGACAACCCGACGGACAGCGCCGAGGACATCGAGGGCATCTCCGTCATCGACAAGATGACGGTCCAGGTGGCGCTCGAGGAGCCGGACCCGTACTGGTGGGCCGCCGGAAGCAAGATCTTCCCCATGGCGCGCCACCACTACGCGGGGCTGGACAAGGCGATCGCGACCGAGGCGCGGGCCACGAGCTTGCTCGGCAACGGCCCGATGATCTGGGAGCGCTACGTCACCCAGAAGTTCGCCGACATGGCAGCGAACAAGAGCTACGCCTACGGCGCGCCGTATGTGGATGACTACATCGTGCGCTACGGCGACGGCGAGGCGCTGAACGCGGCCACCGAGGCCAACGAGCAGCCCAACCCGATCGACTTCCACCGCGCGGCTGGTTCCACGCAAACCGAGGCCTTCACGAGTCTGGCGGCGCAGCCGCACCTGCGACCGTTCCCGCAGCGCTCGCCGTTCGGGGCACACGTGTTCTTCAACCAGACCGCCGAGGTCTTTGCGGACATGACCCTCGAGCAGCAGTCGCTGGTGATCGAGGCCATGGTGCGCGCGGTCGACCGTGAGACCATGAACAACGAGCTGTACGGCGGCACGCTGCTCATCTCGGACTACATCTTCGAGCACATCGCGCTGCTGCAGGATCCGCCGGAAGGCACCTTCCGCGACCTGTCCTACGACCCCGACGAGGCCCGGGCCCTGCTCGAAGAGGCCCAGTGGGACTCCGAGAAGGTCATCAGGTGGATTAAGTGGGGCGCGCCGTCGGCTGCGGACCTGGCACTCAAGACCTACTGGGACGAGATCGGTGTCCGGATCGAGTTCCTGCTGGTCAGCGGTTTAGCCGTGATCGAGAAGCTGTACCAAGAGCGCGTGCACGAAATGGTCTTGGCGAACATGGGCGGCGCCCAGAATCCCCTGGACGCATGCCTGCGCGTGTGCAGCGACCGGGTCTACGAGCTCGGAGGCTGGAACCACTCGAACATCAACCGCCCGTGGATCGACGAGATGTTCGCGGCGGTGTTCGCGGCGGAGACGCAGGAAGAGAAGCGCGAGCTCTGGCTGGAGCTGGCCGCCCGGTTGCACTCCAAAGGCAACATGGTGGCCGGTCTGCTATGGCGCGGTTCACTGCTCAACGTGTACCACCGCCGAGTTAATGGCGCCTTCTGGATGCAGCACTACGCCACTCCGGTTCGGTCCCCGATCAACCAAGTGTGGATCGACCCAGATTGGGAATTGCGGTAGCGCCAGCGGCGGCGGTCGACGGCCGCGAGGCGCGAGTCTGGCCTACTCGGGCGTCACCTCGACCGAGAGTCGGCGCACGTCGGTTTCGGCAAGCTCAGGGCCCGACGCACGCCCGTACAGCGTGAGGTAGCACAGCCCCGGCGCATCGCCTTGGATCGGCAACCGGCGCTCGGAGCCGTTGACGTTGACAATCGCTTCGCCGCGGCCGATGTCCCAGGCCACGGTTACCGGCGTCCACATGCCCGCCGGCAGCTCTGCGATGCCCAGGGACGCGTCCACGGCCCCATCCGTCCGTCGGTCGTTCGGACGCCAGAACGCTTCATCCAGCACGAGGTCAACGCCAAGCGCGTCCGCCGCGCGCCGAATCTCGAAACGCAGCTCGCCTTTCGGACCGAAGGGGAAGTTCCGCACAGCCGCCGTGGGCCGCTCGTCCACGCGGTGTAGCCGCAGCATCGCCTCGCCGTCCTCGTGGGCCACGCCGACTCCGCCGCAGCCGTTGGTGGACCAGCCGCGCAGCCCATGCGTAAAGTCGTCGGCGTCGGTCGTTTCGGTCAGCACGTCGGGGTCGAAGACTACGTAGTCTGTCTCGACTCTTCGCCAGCCGGCAATCACGTGCGCGAACTGGACCAGGACGCGGCCGTCGGATAGCGGGTTGATGATCGGGTAGCTCACCTGGTCGTCCACGTTGTCGTGGTCGATCTGCCGCGCGAACTCGCGGTAGCCCTGCCAGGTGGCCCCGTCGTCATCTGAAATGGCGGCATTCATGACATGCCGCGACGCGTGGACGTTGCGCGCCTCGCCGCCGAAGGGCGGGCCCTGCGTGTTGTTCCAGACGAGCATCAAGCGCCCGTCGGCCAGGCGCGCGGCGGAGCAGGGTGAGTTTGGCGCTCGAAAGCGCGTCGGCTGCGGCGGGCTCCAGGTGCGGCCATCGCTCGAGAACGACTCGTAGAGGCGTCGGAACTGGGTGCGAATGACCATCCAGACCCGGCCGTCGCCAAGCTCCGCGGCCGTGGGCTCAACCGCCCCCGAGTGGCTGTGGCGCCCGCCCGAGGGCACCGGGATTTCCGTTGAGTCCGCGTGCCACGTGCGCCCGCCGTCGTCCGAATAGCACGACTTGGCGACGTTCTTGCCGGCCTCGCGGTCGAAATCGTAGAAGTGCAGCGGCAGCAGCAGCCGTCCGGTGGAAAGCTGCGTGAACCCCAGCAGCGCCCCGGTGTATTCACGGCCGTAGTCGACCCGGTGCGGGGGTTCCCAGGTGGCGCCGCCGTCTCGTGACGCGACGTGGAAGACGTCACAACGCATCTCGTCGCGACCCGGACGCTCGATGTCCTTGGGCCACTTGAGGAACCGCATGCCGATTCCGTGCAGGTCGCCGTTGCGGTCGACGAGGGCTCGACCAAGCGTCCAGAGCCCCGCGCTGCCGGGCATGGTGTGCACTATCTCCGACTCGGACCAGACGATGGGTATGCCGCGACCGCGTCGCATCACCAGGCGCTCCGGCGTCCACGGATCGTCGAAGGCCGCGCCCCCCAGCGTCTCTTGGAAGGGAGGCTTTCCCTCGGCCGTCAGCGTGAAGAACTGCCCGTTGGGCAGCTCGACGATCTGCCCGAGCCTGGTGCCGGCGCGGTAGCGGGGAGTGGCGAGCATCGGGTCGTCCCTTTCTTTCAAAGGCAAGACCGGCGAGCGGCGCGCAAGCCTACCAGCGGGCCGGGGAGACCTTGGGATACGCTGCGGAATCGCCCGACGGGAGAGCCGCGCATGGCCAAGCCGCACCGAATGACGCCAGACGAGATCAAGACGCAACTCGAAGGCCCGGTGATGTCGATTCCAACCAGTTTCCTGGCCGACGGCCCGATCGACTACGACGGCGTCGCCAACATCATCGAGACCGGAATCGCGGGCGGCACCCAGGTCGCGCTGCTCACGATCGGCGACAGCCAGTTCGCCTACATGCGCGAGCAGGAAGTGGCGGACATCACGCGTTTCGTCGTGGAGCGCACGGCCGGACGCGCGATGGTCGTCGCCGCTACGGGCCTATGGGCCACGACGCAGTCGGTTGAGTTCGCGCACTTCGCGCGCGAGGTCGGCGCGGACGTGGTGATGGCCGCGCCATCCGGTCAGCTGGGCGATCCCGTCGGCATGGCGGCCCACTACAAGGCCGTGGCCGCGGTCATGCCCGTGATGGTCGTCGGCTTTCCGCCGCACGAAATGCTGCATCGGCTGGTGGACGAGCCGAACATCTGCTGCATGAAGGAAGACGGCACCGACGCCTACGCCGTGCAGACCATCGAGGAGTTCGACGGCCACTGGAAGTTCATGAGCGGCGGCAAGCTTGGGCGCCACATGCTGCAATGGACCTACGGCTGCCGCAGCTTCATGGACTGGTCCACCAGCTTCGCGCCCCAGGTGGGCAACCGGTTCTGGGAAGCGCTCCAATCCGGCGACGTGCCCGACGCGGCGCGAGTGGTGCGGGACATCGAGACACCGCTGTTCGATTTGTCCGGCCATCCCAAGGTGGTTCGCATTGGCAAGGCATTCCCCGGCGGGTGGCAGTCGCTCTGGCGCGCGTGCCTGGAGCTGAATGGCATCGCGTCGCGGCACCTGCGGCTGCCGCACACGTCGGCGGATGAGGCCGACCTCGAGCGAGTCAAGCCGGAGCTCGAGCGGCTGGGCCTGGTGGGGGCGTCCTCCGGCTAATCGACGTCGCCCCGGTCCGACGGATGATCGGCGCGTCGCCAAAATGAACGGCATTCGCGCGGCAAATGCGTCAGACGCCGCGTGACCTCGGTCGGATAGCCGTCAGGTCCGTGCGAACGATCGGCTGAAGGTAGCGGCTACTCGCCCGACTGGCTGCGCCCGCGCACGTCGAAGGCGTCGCGCAGGCCGTCACCCATGAAGTTGATGGACAGGACCGCAATGCTGATCGCGGCGCCCGGAGCGATCCACAGCCACGGGAATCCGGCCAGGAAGGCGATGCCGCGCGCGCTGTTGATCATGGAGCCCCAGCTTGCGGCGGGCTCCGTCACGCCGAACCCGAGGAAGCTCAGTCCGGCCTCGGCGAGAATCGCGCCGGCCACGCCCAGGGTGATGGCCACGGTCACCGGACCGACGATGTTCGGCAGGATATGGCGCGCGATGATGTGCCGTTGACCGGCGCCCAGGGCGCGCGACGCCATGACGTACTCCAGCTCGCGCATCACCAGGATGTTGCCGCGGAACAACCGCGCCAGGCCGGGCCAGCCGAAGATTCCGATGATTACCATGATGTTGAAAATATTCGGGCCAGTAATACCGGCCAGAATGATGATCAGAATGAACGTCGGGAAGGTCATCACAAAGTCCGTGAACCGCATTAACGCATCGTCGATGTATCCGCCGGCGAGTCCCGCAATGGATCCGATGATGAATCCGATGACGACGTAGATGGAAACCGCCACGATGCCCACCGACAGCGACACGCGCGCGCCCTGCAGAATGCGGCTGAACACGTCGCGCCCGACTTGATCGGTCCCCATCCAGTTCACGGTGTCCGGGGGTCGGTTGACTTTGTACAGGTGCGGCTTCTCGGGATCGAACGGCGACACGACGGCCTGGCTGGCGGCCAGCAACGCCATGATGATGAGACAAATGAATCCCGCGAGGGCCAGCTTGTGCGAGAGGAATCGGCGAATCGCCCGTCGAAACGGCGACAGCTCCGGGGGAAGGTGGATGAGGCTGTCGTCGGCCGCCAGATCCGCAGCCGCCTGAGACATGCCCCCACCAGTCTGAGAGGCGGATGCGCCCGTAGCTCGGCTCTCGGTGCTCATGCGCCCCTTCGCTCCTGACTCACGTGTGGCGCACGCGCGGGTCGACCCACGCATACGCAATGTCCGTAAGGAGATTTGCCGCCAGCGTAATCACTGACGAGATGATCAGCACGCCCATGATGACCGGGTAGTCACGCTGCAAGAGGGCCGTGTAGCCCAGCAAGCCGATTCCCGGCCAGCGAAAGATCGTTTCGACAATCAACGCGCCGCCGAACAGCACCGGCAGCCGCAGACCGATCAGCGTGACGATGGGGATCAGCGCGTTGCGGAACACGTGCTTCCAGAGAATCAGCCGCTCACTGAGTCCCTTGGCCCGGGCCGTCGTCACAAAGTCGGCGGAGATGGTGTCGAGCACGGACGCACGCGCATAGCGCATCAGGCCGGCGATGTCGTTCATCGCCAGCGCGAACACCGGCAGCACCGCGTGGTGCAGCAGGTCCCAGTTGATGCCGGTTTCGCCACCGGGCGTCCACATGCCGAACGTTGGGAACCACCCCAGCGTCACCGCGAAGATGAACATTCCCATCAGGGCGAAGAAGAACTCCGGCACCGACAGCATGAAGAACGCGCTGATCGTGAGCGTGTAGTCCAGGCGCGAGTACTGGTAAAGCGCGGAAATCACACCAAACAGCAAGCCAAGGGCCAGGCCTACCGCCACCGTGGCCGTCATCAAGCTGATCGTCGGCGGCAGCCGGTCGAGGATCAGTTCCAGCACGGGCACATTGTGCGTCTGGATGGAGTAGCCCAGATTGCCTTGGATGGCTTCCTTCAGCCAGAGGAAGTACTGCACGGGCACCGGCTTGTCGAGTCCGTACTGGGCGAGAAGCTCGTCGATCTCGTGCGGGCCCATATAGAGCATCTCTTCGGGATCGATCAACGCCTGAATCGGGTCGCCCGGTGCGAGCTGGAAGACGATGAACGAGGTCAGGGACAGCAAGAACATCAGCGGAATCGAGATGAGAACGCGACGGATGATGTATTGGGTCATGTCATCCCTTCACGCCGAAGCGTATTCCGTGAGTAGCGCGTCCGCCGTGCGCAAGAATTCCGGGCACGCGCATGCTACTCAATTCACGTTGTGACCGGCAACACGGCGAACGGCACGGTCGGCGACGCGAGGATTCGCTGGGTCGCAATTCCAATCGGACTCTGGAGATTCGCGCGGCGCGAGCCGACGTGGTGTACTCGGGTCACGACGGTTTCGCGGCCCGGCGGGCCTCAAAGGAGCTCAGGCCCATGCTGACCACGGCGACCTATGCCCGCGGCGGACGGCGCGCCACCATCTCGGTCGAGCGCATCGACACGTTTCTCGAGTACACCGACACCATCGTCAACTTTCCGGGAATCGTCGTGCTCGACGGGGATCGGCTGGTGCTGAGCGCCAATCACGCCCGCCACGGCGACTTCGACGGCGAGCCGCTGCGCACGTTCCTGTCCGAGGACGGCGGCGCTTCCTGGACGCTGCTGGGTTTCGACAGCCCCTTCCTGGACGCCCACCCGCTGACCGGCGAGAACTATCTCACCTTTGCCGGCGGCAACCGCGGCTATATGCGGGACGGAACCATCACCCACATTGACGTCCACCAGGCCGACCTCGAAAAGCGCGCGTGGAGCCGGCGCGAAGGCCCGATGCACGCCATCATGCAAACGCCCGACCCCACGTTTCGCTGGCGGCGCTGGAGCGGCGCCGGCGAGCCGTTGGAGAACCGCCTCATCACCCTTCAGAACACACCCTGGGAGACGGGGTCCTACGAGAACTACGCCAGGATTCTCGAGCTCGGCAACGGCGAGCTGCTCACGGCCATGGGGGTGCTGGCCGGCGCGCCGCCGCGCCTCCCCGGCGTGGACCGCCGGGGCCGCCCGCATTTCAACATGCGCTTCTCGGTGGGCATTGTCCGCTCGCACGACAACGGCGAAACCTGGGAGGTCACGGAGGCGCTCCATCCCTGGGAGCACGAGCAGGTCTACGGCCCGCACGACCGGCCCGTCGACGAAGGATTCGACGAAGCCGACCTGGAGATCGCGACCAACGGCGACCTGGTGCTGATCATGCGCAGCGGCTCCTACTCGCCGATATTCCAGACGCGCTCCACCGACGGCGGCGACACTTGGACCGAGCCGGAGAACATGGGCTGGCCCGCCGTGAAGCCGCGGCTCCACCTCCTGTCGAACGGCGTGCTCGCGGCCATCTCGGGTCGTGGCGGCTATGGGCATCCGCAAGTCACGCACGTGACCCTGAGCCTCGACGGCACCGGCAACCATTGGGAGACGCCCTTCGCCTTCCACACCGGACCCGGGTGCTCCTACACGACGACATTCGTCAAGGACGGCCAGCTGCACGTCGTCTTCTCGCACTCCGACTTCACCCGCGAGATGGGCACCAATCAGCTGCCCTCACAACGCATCCGGCGAGCGGTCATCAACGTCGAGGCCCAGGATGTTTGATCGGAGGCACGCATGATCCGCAGCGCGATTTACACCGACGGCACGCGCTCGGTGCGCATCGGCGTCGAGCGCATCGACACCTGGCTGGAAGACCACGAGTCGATCATCAACTTCCCCGGCGTCGTCGAGCTCGACGGCGACCGGCTCTTCATTACCATCCACCACGGCCGCCACGGCGGCGAGGAACCAACGTGGGCCTTTCTTTCCGATGACGCCGGCGAAACCTGGCGCCGCTTGCCCAACGACTTTCCCCTGCTCTCCCGCGATGCGCGCACCGGCCTCATCAACGAGACCCATGACTCGGGGGTAACCGGCCACCTGCGCGACGGCTCGTTCGTGCGCATCAACCACAGCACCGAGCACGCGCTGAGCGTGGGCTACGACCGCGCCCACGGGACCTATCACGAGCAGTTTCAGGAGGAAGACCCCACGTTTCGCTTCCATCGCTGGACCGCCGACGGCACGCCAATCGAGAGCTTCCCCTTCAAGGTGCGCGGCATCCCCTGGGATCGAGCGTCCTACCAGTGCTATTCGCGCCTGCTCGAGCTCGACGACGGCGACTTCCTCACGGCATTGGAGTGGGTCAGGATCGTGCCGGAAGCCGAATGGCAGACCCTGCCCAACCGCGTGCGCAAGACGATCACCAGCGTCTTCATCGTGCGCTCCAGCGACCGCGGCCGGAGCTGGGACTTCGTCCACGCGTTCGACGCCTACGCGCTCAAGCCGACCTACGGCCCCGCCGACCGCCGGTTGGACGAAGGCTTCAACGAGGCCGACCTGGTCAGGCTCGCGAACGACGATCTCCTGTGCATGTTCCGCACCGGGTCGTACTCCCCCATGCACATGTCGCGCTCCGAAGACGGCGGGCGTACCTGGTCGACGCCCGTCAATGCCGGGTGGCAAGGCGTCAAGCCGCGCTTGGAGCTGCTACCCAACGGCGTGCTGGCCTGCGCCGCCGGACGCGGGGCCTACGGCCACCCGCAGGTGACCCACGTGACCCTCAGCCTGGATGGCACCGGCCGCCACTGGGAGGCGCCGTTCGCCTTCCACACCGGTCCCGGCTGCTCCTACACCTCGACCATGCAGCGCGACGACCGGCTGCACGTGGTCTACTCCCACTCCGACTTCACGCGTGACATGGGCACCAACCAGCTGCCGTCGCAGACCATTCGCCGGGTCGTGTTGGACGTCTCCGTTCTCGATGACTGACCGGCGGCGCCACGGAAACACGCCGGCACGCCGCCGCGCAGGAGGTTTATCCCCATGATCGAGTCCGCCACTTACACCGACAGCCAGCGCACCGCAACGCTGAGCGTCGAGCGCATCGACACCTGGCAGGAAGACACCGAGGTCATCCTCAACTTTCCCCATGTCATCGAGCTTGCCGACGACTGCCTGTTCATGCGGTTCAGCCGCTCGCAGCACGCCATCGCCGACGAGGAGCCCCATCGCGACGCCTTTTCGACCGACGACGGCGAATCGTGGGGCGATTCGCCGCTGGGCATGGAGTTCGGCGGCGGCAGCCTGGGCTATCTCCGCGACGGCACGATCATGCGGTTGGAGCACAACACGGTCGAGGCCAATCGGCGCACATGGGACAAGCACGTCGGCCCGTTCCACCTCGTCATGCAAGAGGACGACCCGACCTTTCGCCTGCGCACCTGGCGCTCCAACGGCGACCCCATCGACAGCCTCGAGTTCAAGATCGCCGGGCTGCCGTGGGAGACCGCCTCCTACCAGACCTACGCCAAGATTCTGGACCTCGACGACGGCAGCCTGCTCGCCGCCATGGAGGCCCAGGTTGGCCCTCCGAGAAAGACCGACCAGATCCGCGACGACGGCCGGCACCGCTGGGAAATCACCATGACGACCTTCATCGTCCGGTCGCGCGACCGCGGCCGGACGTGGGATTTCGTCACCGCCTTTCGACCCGAAGAGCTGAACCTGGTCTACGGCGGGGGCGACCGTCCCGTCGACGAGGGGCTCACCGAGGCCGACCTGGTCGTCGCTGCCAACGGCGACATCCTCTGCGTCAACCGCACCGGCTCGTACTCCCCCATGTGGCAGACGCGCTCGACCGACGGCGGGCACACCTGGGTAACGCCGCATCCGGTCGGCTGGCAGGGCGTCAAGCCGCGGCTCAATCTATTGCCCAACGGCGTGCTCACCTGCGCCGCCGGCCGCGGCGGCTACGGCCACCCGCAGGTCACCCACGTGATGATCAGCCTCGACGGAACCGGCAACCATTGGGAAGCGCCGTTCTGCTTCCACACCGGTCCGGGTTGCTCCTACACCTCCACGCTAGTCCGGGACGGGAAGCTGCACGTCGTCTTCTCCGACTCCGATTTCACGCGGCCCTTCGGCACGCACAACCTGCCCTCGCAGCGCATCCGACGCGCCGTCATCGACGTGCGCGTCCACGACAGCTGAGCGGCGGCGCGACGAAGGCAGTCAGCGCCTCCGACGGTTCGACACGCACCGAGCCCCGGGGCTAGCATTTCGGCGCCCGACACTTGGAGTCGCATCCATGCTGCGGCAAGCCACCTACGAACGAAACGGCCGCTCCGCATCGATCAGCGTCGAGCGCATCGACACCTGGTTCGAGACCACCGACTCGGTCATCAATTTCCCGGGCCTGGTGGAGCTCGAAGGCGGCCACATGTTTTTGAGCTATCACCACGGGCGCCACGGCGGCCACGAGCCGCTGGAGCTCGCCGTCTCTGACGACGCCGGCGCCACCTGGCATGAAGCGCCCGACGATCACCCGATGGTCTACATCCACCCGGAAACTGGCCGCAAGGGCATCGAGTTCGCGTCCGGCGTCTTGGGATACCCGCGCGACGACACCATCGTGTATATCGACCACGACACGGTGGAGCTGGCCGAGCGCTGGAAGGACCGCACATCGGGTTCCTATCACGAGGTGGGGCAAGTCGAGAGCCCGACATTCCTCTGGCGGCGCTGGTCCAAGGCCAGCGAGCCGCTGGAAAAGCACACCTTCAAGGTGCGCGATCTGCCGTTCGCGCGCGCCTCGTATCAGTCCTACAGCTCGCTCATCGAGCTGGACAACGGCGACTACCTGACGGCCCTCGAGTGGGTGGACCTGCTGCCGGCCGACGAGTGGTCCACCGACACCCGGGGGCGCATCCGTAAGACGCGCATTGGCGTCTTCATCGTTCGTTCGAGCGACCAGGGCTACACCTGGGACTTCGTGCACAAGTTCGACGCCGGCGAGGTCAATCCGGTCTACGGCCACGCCGATCGCGCCGTGGACGAGGGCTTCGACGAGGCCGATCTCTCCGTCACGGCCAACGGCGACATTCTCTGCGTGATGCGGACCGGCAGCTACTCGCCGATGTTCCAGTCGCGCTCCACCGACGGCGGCCGCACCTGGTCCGAGCCCACCAACACCGGCTGGCAGGCCGTCAAGCCGCGGCTCACGCTGCTCCCCAACGGCATACTCGCCTGCGCCTCCGGCCGCGGCGCCTACGGTCACCCGCAGGTCACGCACGTGATGCTGAGCCTGGACGGCAACGGCGAGCACTGGGAGACGCCCTTCGCCTTCCACACGCGCGGCGGCTGCTCCTACACATCCAAGATGTACCGGGACGACCGGTTGCACGTGATCTACTCGGACTCGGACTTCACCCGCGAGCTGGGAACCATTGGCCTGCCGTCGCAGCGAATCTGCCGCGCCGTGATCGACGTGCAGAGCCCGGCGTCCTAGCCCGCCCCTGCTACACCGAGCGGAGCGTTGGCCATGCGGCTGGGCCTGTTGGTTCGCCTGTTTACGGCGTCGCATGGCCGGATCGACGTGGAGGCGAGCGCCGCGGCAGCCAAGCCTCGCTGGGAACGCTCCACGGTCACCCAGGCCGAGTTCGAGGCGTCTCTGGACCTGGCGGCCGAAATCGGCGCCGAAGTCGTCGAGATCACGCAGGCCGGGCAGCCGGCGGCGGCCGAGCTTCTCGTGGCAAACGCGCAGCTGCGACGGGAGTTCGGCGCAATGGTCGCGGATCGCGGTCTCGCGATTGCGGCGCTCAACGCCGCGGGAATGCCGCTGCACCCACGAATCGGCGGGCGCGCCCGGCGGCTTATCCGGCGCACTATCGAGCTGGCCAGCCTGCTCGACGTCCGCACCGTCGTCAGCATGTCTGGCACGGGTGGCGACGGGCCGGCGGCCAGCACGGTCAACTGGGTCAGCTTTCCCTGGCCCGAGGAGTCGGTCGCGCTGCGCGAGCGCCACTGGCAGGCCGCCGTGGGCCTCTGGCGCGACCTGGCGGGCTACGCGACCAGCCGTGGGATCGAGCATGTGGCGCTGGAGCTGCACCCCATGCACCTGGTGTACAACGTGCCGACGTTCAAGCGTCTGCACGAGGCGGTGGGACCCGTCATCTCGGCCAACGTCGACCCCAGCCACCTGTTTTGGCAAGGCATGGACCCGGTCGCGGTGGTGCGCGCCCTGGGCAAATCGGTGGCACACGTGCACGTCAAGGACACGGAGCTGATCGTCGACGAACTCGCCACGGCGGGCGTGCTGGACGGACGGCCATTCGGGGCGCCTGAGCCGCGCGCCTGGATGCACCGCACCGTCGGCCGCGGGCACGGTGACGACGTGTGGACCGCGTTCTTCCAGGCGCTGCGGTACGCCGGCTACAGCGGCGCGCTGAGCCTCGAGAACGAGGATCCCTATCAGAGCTACGCCGACGGCGTGCGGGAAGCCGCCGCCTACGTGCGACCACTGTTGGCAAACCTCTGATCGGGTCCCTTCCCCTTGAGAGGGGGAAGGCTAGGATGTGGGTCAGCGGCCGACGTTCGGAGCGCGGCCGTTCGGCGACCGCGTCACGGAGGGCAGTTGACGCCGCCATCGCGAGGACCTGTTCAAACCCTTGCTAGAGGAAATCGAATGATCCTCCAGGAGCCGGAAACGCCGCCCCCCGCATCCCTTGAAGAAGTCACGTCCGTTCCGCTGACGCCGGCCTCGCTCGGCACGCCAATTCCGCAGGGACTCCGCATCGGGCTTATCGGCGCCGGTCGCGTCGTGCACAACTCGGTACTCCCGGCCTACCGCGAAGCCGGAATCACCCCCGTGGCCGCCGCCGACCCCGAACCCGACGCGCGCGCGGCCATGCAGCGCCGATGGGGAATCGCGCGGGTGTTCGAGGACTTTCGGGAGATGCTCGACGAGGTAGAGCTCGACGTGGTGGACGTCAACATTCGCTGGGACGTGGGCCTCTCACCGACGCGCGTGACCGCGGTCGAGGAGGCCGCGCGTCGCGGCATTCACGTGCTCATGGCCAAGCCGTTCGCCGCCACCTACGCCCAGTGCCGCGCCATGGTCGATGCGGCCCAGACCGGCGGCGTCTCGCTCGCCGTGGACCACAACACTCGCTTCGCGCCGGTGCCCCATGGCATCCGGGCGCTGATCCAAGCCGGCGTGACGGGACCGCTGATCTCGGCCTCGTATCTCTACCACTCCGCCGTTGGACGCCAGCACACCAACGCCTTCGATGCCGCGTACGACAACGTGGTCCACGCCGCCGACACCCTGCTGACCTGGTTCGAGCAGGAGCCGGAGGAGGTCTACGCCCACTGGAGCCGCCGAGTCGACGGGGTGGGCTCGGTGTTCAGCGGCACGCTCAGCTTCGCCGACGGCGCCAACGCCACGGTCCTCTTCGACTTCGCCACGCGGCACCGTCGCCAGATGGACTTCGTGGCCGTCGGAGAGCGCGCCAGCGTCGACGGTCGCCAGGACGCCGGAGCGCCGCCGCCCGCGACGATGCGGCGTCCGACGCTGCGCTACGGACCGCACACCCCGCGCGGGCTCGTGGTCGAGCTGCCGCTGCGCCACTCCCTCATGCCGGATTCCTTCCTGGCCACCCGCGCCGACTTCCTACAGGCGATCGATGCCGGCCGCGAGCCGTGGGCGAATGGTCTTCAGGTGCTGCGCACCATGCGCACGCACATCGCCCTCTGCCGGTCCGCCGCCGAAGGCCGCCCCGTCCGGCCGGCGTCAATCGAGGATTCGGACTAAGCGCCCGA
The DNA here is from genome assembly GCA_026708035.1 of Chloroflexota bacterium. Taxonomy (NCBI): domain Bacteria; kingdom Bacillati; phylum Chloroflexota; species Chloroflexota bacterium. Next base: position 83,274 of record JAPOVQ010000030.1, read on the forward strand.
CGCCCCATCTGTGGCAAGGTGCCGGAGCGTTGCCGGCCGGAGGAGCCACCGATGTCCGACGTCGACGTGCGCCCGCTCTCCGTCCGTCCGCTGGAAGCAACGGCATTCCGCCCGTTCGGCGCCGTCATCGCGCCCGAAACCGCGGACGCCCCGAGCTTGAACCGCTCGCCGGGCAATCTGGGCTTTCTCTGGGTGCACAAGCAGCTGGAGTTTCCCAAGGCCGCCCACATGTGCAGCCTGCGCTACTACTACCGGGGCAACCGATGCGAGTTCCTCCAGAAGCACCCGCAAAGCACGGTTACGCTCATCCCCGTTGCCGGCATCAGCGCGATCGTGGTGGCTCCCAATAACGCTGCGGGCGGCCCGGACGTCGATGCCGCCCAGGCCTTCCTGCTGGAACCGGGACGGGGCGCGGTGCTCCACCGCGGCGTGTGGCTGCGCTATGCCTATCCCCTCACGCAGTTCGCCGACTTCGCCTACGTGACCCAGCGCGTCGACCCCGCCACGGCTAACGTTAGCGACGACACGGTGCGGGTGAACCTGGACACTGACCTTGGCTTTGTGTTCGACCTCGCGTTCGACGTGCCGTCTGGCGAGGGCCACAAGCACACGCCCAGCGGCGCGCTCGCGGCAGGCCCCGAACGACACCCCCCACACGCGTAGCGGTCCGTACACTCGCCCACACCGGAATCCGGGAGCACTCGCATGCTGCAGATCGGTCTCATCGGGCTAGGCGGCATCGCGGCAAGGCATCTGCAGGGCCTCGCCCTGCTCGAAGCCGAGGGACTCGCCCGCTGCGTCGCGGGCGCGGAGCCGGTTGCCGAGCGGCGCGAGGAGCATCGGAAGACCTTCGGCATTCCCAAGGTCTACGCCAACCACCGCGACCTGCTGGCCGACCCGGACGTAGAAGCCGTGGGCATTCTGTTGCCCCATCACCTGCACGCCGGGGTCACCGTCGAAGCCCTGGACGCCGGCAAGCACGTGCTGGTCGAGAAGCCCATGGCCGTCACCATGGATGAATGCGACCGCATGATCGAGGCGGAAGCCCGTAGCGGCCGGCTGCTGCAGATTGGCCTCACCGGGCAATACCGACCGGCGCTGCGCACCGCGCGGGCCTTTCTGGATACCAACGCGCTGGGGCCGGTCATCCAGGTGCTGGCCCTCGTCAGCGCCAAGTTCCCTTATGAGCGCCTCGACCGGTGTTATCTGACCCGCTCCATGGGCGGCGGCAATTGGATGGGCAACGGCGTGCACATGGTCGACTGGGTCACGCACCTCGTCGGTCGCAAGGCCGTATCCGTGAAGGCCGTCCTCGGAACCCACATGCACTACATGCACGGCGACGACCTCGCCACCGCGCTCATCCGGTATGCGAACGGCGTGGCCGGCGTCGTGGTTTCGGTGGCCAGCTCGCGCGGGGCCCAAGACACCGCCACTATCGACGTCCACGGCACTCAGGGTCGGCTGCAGGTGCACTTCGACACCGCCGAGTATCCGGGCGGCATGGTGCGGGTGGGCCAGGACGGCGAATGGCAGAAGCTGGACATCGAGCCCATCAATGACTTTGCCGAGCAATACCGAGACTTCGTCACAGCGATCGACACAAACGACCGTCCGCCGGCCAGCAGCGCCTACGGCCGCCACATCATGGAGATCCTGTTCGCCGCCGAGCGGTCGAGCGTCACCGGCCGCGACGTGCTGCTGGAACCGCTCGAACGCGAGCCTTGGTAGCGCCTCCGGCAAGTCGTCGGTGAGCACTCTTCCGATACGACGGGCGGAGTCTCGCTACCATTGACGGGTGCGGCGCTGCCGCCCGGGAGGACTTCGCTGCCCGTTCGCCGCTCCGCCGCATTCATTGCCGCCTATCTGACATTCTCGCTGGCGGTTCTCGGTATTGCGGCCGTTGCCGTTGGACTGGTGATCAGCCAGCCGTTCGCCGTTGTGGGCGCCTGCACCATTCAGTCCGAATTCACGGCGATTTGGCGCGACCAGCCCACCAACTGTTCCAACACCGACCTGGTCGACGCGGACCTCTCCGGCGCGTTTCTGCGCGACGCCATCTTTTCCGGCGCGGACCTGTCGGGAGCCAAACTCAACGGCGCGGACCTCCGTTTCGCCGACTTTGTCGATGCCACGCTGGACGGTGCCGACCTTTCCGAGTCCAACGTCTACGGGGCCACCTTTCGCGACGCTCAGCTACTCGCCGCTCAGTTCGACGGCGCCACCATGACCGGCGCAAATCTGCAGAACGCCGACTTCAGCGATGCGAGCCTGCGCGCCGTCAAGGCCGCCTGGATCGAGCTGGACTACGCCGTCGCGGCCAATGTCGACATGGACGGCGCCGAGCTTAGCCGCGCACGGTTCTATAGCACCCATCTCCCGGGCGCCAATCTCAGCAATGTCGAACTCACGAACTCCACCATGATCCGCGTCGACATGTCGGGCGGCGCCTTGCGCGACGCGATGATCATCAACACCGACGTCTACGCCTCCAACTTCTCCCAGGCGCAGTTGAGCGGCATGCGGGTGTATGGGTCCGAGATTCGCCGCACCGACTTCAGCGGCGCGGTGTTCACCGACGTCACCGTGTCGGGCACCCTGCTCATGGCGTCCGACTTTTCCGGGTACGAGGAATACGGCGCCAGCGCCGACTTTCGCGGGGCCACCATACGCGCCTCGGTCTTCGACGATGGCGACTTCTCGCACGCCAACGTGGCCGACACGCAGACGTTTGCCGTGGGATTTCGCCGGTCGAATCTCCAGAACGCCGATTTCAGTCGAGCCGAATTGATCCGCGCCTCGTTTACGAACGCCGACTTGCGCAGCGCCCAGTTCACCGACGCCGATCTCTCGGAATCGAATCTGGACGGCGCGCTGCTGCACAACGCCGACCTCACCAACGCCAACCTCTCTGGCGCCGAACTGATCGGCGCGGACTTGACCGGCGCCGTGCTCGAAGGCACAAACCTCGAGGGAGCGCTCTTCAGCGAGCGGATGCGGCAGCAGAGGGACAGCGCGCCCTAGCGCTCCTGCCGCCGCTATCCCGGCGCGATGACCGTCATGTCCCAGCCGTCGAGGTCGTGCAATGGCACCGTCCAATCGCCCAGCGCCGGCTCTCCGGCCGCCACCCACTCGGCAATCTCCCCGCGGTGACCCAGCCGTCGCAACGCATTCCACATCGGCTGCGAATTGGCGCGCCCGCCGGGACCCGCGCAGTCCCAGAAGAACAGATGCTCGGCCCCGGTGCCGTAGATCAGGTGCGCCTTGCGCCGGAAGTCCTCCGCGCTCATGTGACGCGGCATCACGTTCGGCGCCAGGGTGCAGTCGGTGCCCCGGGTGGCCTCGACGAAGGGCGTCAGCTGCTCCGGCGCTGACCACGTGTCTTCGTCGGTGGGCATCGCCAGCGGCGCGGCGCTGTAGGGAATCAGCGCGTCGATCAGCCCCTCCCGCGCCCAGGTGGCGATATCGCAACCAAAGAGCACGTTTTCCGCCATCAGGCCCTGTACGCAGGCCGAGACCTCGATGCGGCGCCGTCCCTGTTCGCGTGCGACGGCGTCCATCTCCTGCCGCACCCGGCGCATGAATCCCGTGAGCACGCCGGCACGATAGGCCAACCACTCGGGATCGTCCTCGGGCAGTTCCCGCGGGTCGGCGCCGTGGCTCGCGGCGAATCCCTCGATCAGCGGCTCCTCGTACATCAAATACGGCGGACGGCGGTTGAACAGCAGGCAGATGCCGTCGAGGTCGAACTCGGCCATCTCGCGCAGTGCGGCCAGACAGTAGTCCTGCACCTCGGGAAAGGCATAGGACATGCGCGGCAGCTCGCGACCGTCGCGGTCGAGGCAGCGCCACTGCGGATGGTCCTGGAAATACCCGTCCAGATACTCCTGGTTCATCGGCGGCGGGTAGGTCCAGGCGGCGAGCCGGTAGGCGGCGTGGAACTCCATCCCCAGCTCGTGGGTGTGCTCCAGCGCCACCTGAAACGGGTCGATGCCCTGCTCGTGAAAGCTCCGCCAGCTCTCGGCCAGCAGTCGGTCGCCCACGCGCGGAAACATCTCAACCCCATGCGCCGTGGCCGTGCGACCGATCTTGGTGAAGTAGCGCATCAGGTCACCCGCGCCCGACTCCCAATACATGCGGCTGAAATCGGTGTCGCGATACGGCTCGATCTCGCGCCTGACCTCGTCGGCGGTCGTCATGCGGTAGGTGTAGTGCGGACCGTGCGCGTCGTTATGCGCCCAGAGGCGGCGGTCCCGGCCCGAGGTGCGCTCACCGACCAGTTCCTGCACCTCATCGTCAGCCAGCGACACCAGCTTCAGGTAGGCGATGCGCGCCGAGCCGGACTGCACCGACGCGAGCCCATCGCCCGAATCGATGTGCCGGTGCAGCTGCGAGAACACCACTTCTTGGCCCGTGAGATTGGCGACCTTCCAAAAGATCTCTTGCAGCTCCTTGCGGCGCAGGTGGTGGCCCTCCGTGCTCCAGGTCAGCGTCGAGTAGGCGGAGTCGCCGCTGAGCATCGCCTGGACCAGCGCGAAGTCGCTCTCGCCTCCCGCGGTCGGATGGACGCCCACCGAGATCGCGTGCCAGCCGTCGACCCGCAGGGGATAGGTCACGTCCGGGGCCAGTGTTTCCGGACCGGCGAAGAGCATGGTCCCGGAAACTCCCTCGGCCTCGAACGGCAGCGTCTGCCAGTGGCCCCGGGTGGCCTCCGTTGCCAGCGCGCTGGCGGGCGTGCAGCGGTCGAAGTCGGCGACGTAGCGCGGTGCGGCGCGGAATCCACGGTCGGTTATGGCATCGGACATGGCGCTCACCTTCCTATCCCGGGGTCACGTACGAAAGATCCCATCCGGCCCATTCACGCAGCGGCATTGACGAACGCGGCAAGTCGGGCTCGCCGGCTTCGATCCACGCCTGGATTTCATCCTGGTGGCCCAACCGGCGCAGCGCGTTCCATTCATGCCCGAAGTTCGCGCGGCACCCGCCGCCCGCCGAATCCCAGAAGAACAAATGCTCGGCGCCCGCCGCATAGATGGCGGCGGCCTGCCGCCGATAGTCCTCCGGCGGCATCGACCGCGGCATCACGTTTGGCGCGACCACGCACGGCGAGCCCGCCACCGTATCCACCAGGAATCCGAGCTGCTTGGAATCGGTCCACACCATGCCGCCGGGTTCATTGAAGAACGGGCGGAAGTTGGTGCGGGCGCTGTAGGGAATCAGCGTATCCACGAGACCCTCGCGCACCCATGTCGCCAGGTCGAGGCCCTGCATCAGGTTCTCGGCCTCGGACGCGGCGACGATGGCCGAAACCGCAATCCGCCGCGGACGATCCCGCGACGCCTCGTCCATCGCCGCGCGCACGTCGCGCATGAATTGCGTGAGCGTGCCCGCGCGAAAGGCCAGCCAGTCCGGGTCGTCCTCGGGCAGCGTCCGGGGATCGCACCCGAACTCGCGCGTGAAGCCCTCTACCAACGGCGGTTCGTATTCGACCACCGGCGGGCGGCGGTTGTAGAGCAGGCACACTCCGTCGATGGGCCGCTCCGCCATTTCGCGCAGCAACGACAGCACGAACTCGCGGACTTCCGGATAGCTGTACGAGATGCGCGGCGTCTGGTTGCCTGCCCGGTCTTCGCCGTAGAACTCGGGATGCCGTTTGAAATACGTGTCGCCGTGGTTGTGATGGTCCAACGGCGGCGGATATTGGAATCCGGCCACCCGATAGCCGGCGTGAAACTCCAGCCCGACGGCGTGCGTCTGCTCCAGCGCCACGTCGAACGGATCGACGCCCTCGTCGCGGAACACCCGCCAACTCTCGGCGTGCAGGCGATCGCCGCGGCGGCCGTAGTCCTCCAGGCCGTCCAGCGTGTGCCGCCGCCCAATTGAACTGAAGTAAGACATGAGGTCGCCGCCGCCGGCTTCCCAATACATGCGCGAGAAGTCGCTCTCGTGGTACTGCTCGATCTCGCGCCGCACGTCGGCCGCCGACGTGAGCCGGAAGAGGTAGTGCGCGAAATGGGCGTCGTTGTGCGCGAACAGGCGACGCGTATCGGCGCGGGCCTGATCGGCGCTCCAGTCCGCGATTTCGGCGTCAGTGAGTGGCACGAGTTTTATGTAAACCACCCGCGCCGCCGCGCAGGCGAACGCCCCGGCTCCGTCGCCCTCGCCGACCCGCGCGCTCGCCTGTCCGATGTCCAATGCTTGGCCGGTGAGGTTCGCGATTTTCCAATACATCTCCACGACGTCCACGCCGTGATCCGGCCGCCGGTAGGGCTCCATCGTCAGAAATGAGAACGCGTCGTCGCCGCTTAGCTTCAGCGGCATACCTAGTGTCAGTCCCTCGGCGGGCGTCCGGATCGGCACGGTGCCGATCGAGATGGCGTGCAGGCCGCGCGCGTCGAGCGGATAGCGCACCGTGGGCGCCGCCGTCTCCAGTCCGGCGGCCAGCATCGTGCCGCTCAGCGAGTCCGTGCGATAGGACATCGCCCGCCAGTGCCGCGGTTCGGGAGTGGAGCGGATCGCGGACGCCGGCTCGGCGCGGTCCAGGTCGGTCAGATACCGCGGCGTGCCGCTGAGCCAGGCGTCGCCGATGCGGTCGGTCACGCCAGGCGCCATCGGCTTGGCGCGGGATTGGGAATGCTCATCGGCGTCGGCCACCCATCCGCGCCTCCTGAACGGTGAACGTTGGTGTACCTTACGCCGCGCCCCATCGCACCATCAATCGCCTGGCGCGTCGAGACTAGTAGGGGCGGGTCTTTGACTCGCCCGGCTAGTGTTGCGCGAAGGTCTCCGGTCGCGCGATCCGGCCCCCTCTTTTTCGTCGGCAGGACCGGTCCCCTCTCCCTTGACGGGAGAGGGTTAGGGTGAGGGTGAATCCGAGCCACGCTTCCACCGGATATATGCCCCGAATGCGAGCCGCCTCTGCCAGCGTCGTCCATGCCTGAACCTTCACCGTCGATGAACGACGCGGCGGCATCCGAGGGCGACCCCGGCGGCTGGCTGCGGCTCGTGCGCGATCCCAAATGGCGCGGCCTGAGCGTCATCCTCATCGGCACCTTCCTCAGCGTGATCGTGCACAACATCGCCACGGTCACGCTGCCCAGCATCGCGGCGGACTTCGGCGCCACCCTGGCCGAGGTGCAATGGGTCGCCATCGCCGTGTCGCTCACGACCGCCGCCGTGGTCATGCCCGCGGGTTACTTGGCCGACCGGTTGGGCCGCCGCGCGTTCTTCATCGGCGGCATGGCGCTGTTCGCGGGCGCCTCGCTCATGGCCGGCTGGGCGCCGTCGCTCGAATCCCTGGTCGCGGCACGGCTGCTGCAAGGCGCGGCGACGGCCATCGTGGGCGCCAACGGCATCGCCATCGCCGTCACCCTCTTCCCGGAGGAAGAGCGCGGCAAGGTGCTCGGGCTCTCCTCCGCCACGGTTGGATTCAGCGCCCTGGTGGCGCCGGCGGTCGGCGGCATCGTCGTCGAGGCGGGCGGCTGGCGCTGGGCCTATCACGCCTTGGCGCTGCCCGCGGTCGTCGGGGCGGTCGGCGCCTGGCTGGTGTTGGAAGCCGGTCGGTCGCCCGAATCCACCAACGGGCCGGGCCGGTTCGATTGGTTCGGCTCGAGCGCCATCGCGGGAATCGCCGTCACGCTGGTGCTGGGCCTCACCATGGGTCCGGTAGTCGGTTGGACCGAGCCGCTGGTCTGGAGCTCTATCGCAGCCGCCGCGGTCTTGGGCGGCGCCTACGTGTGGTGGGAGCTGCGCACGCCCAATCCCCTGTTCGATCTGCGCCTGCTGCGCCGACGCGCTGTCGTCACACCGCTGGGCGCCCGGATCGTGCTGCTGATGGGCCTGTCGGGCGGCGGGTTCCTGGTGCCGTTCTACATCCAGGGCGTGCTGGGCTTCAGCGCGCGCGACTTGGGGTTCATCCTCGTGCCGGGATTCGCCGTCTACACGCTGGTCGCCACGCTCGCCGGACGGTTCTCGGATCGCTGGACGCCGCGTCCGTTTCTGATTGCCGGGCCGCTGGTGGGTCTGATCAGCGTCCTCGCGCTGGCAAGCTTCGGTTCGGACACGCCGCTGGCCGTGGTCGTGCTGGTGCTGGTCGTCAACAGCGCCAGTCTCTCGCTGGTGACGTCGCCCAGCACCAACGCCATGCTCGGCGCCGTGCCGGAGAGGGTCTACACCGTCGCCGTGGCGTTCATGAATCTCGCCGGCACCATCGCCGGCATCGTGGCTCTCGCCCTGATCACCGCCATCGTCACGGCCGTCATGGCCGCCGCCGGAGCCGAGGCCAGCGTCAACGCCGTTGCCTCGGATCCCGCCACTACCGGCGCCTTCCTCGACGGCTGGCGCGTCGCCTTCCTCGTCCAAGCGGCCTTCATGCTCACCGCCGCCGTGATCGGGCTGATGTATCGCCCGCCGGTCCCCAAGGGAATTCGACGATCCTGAGCAGCAATTGCGCCCCTGCAGCCTGGGCCGCTTGTCATCGGCGCTGTCAACCATGCTGACCAGGTGTTGCCGCTGACGAACACCGCTGGCACCATTGGCCCAGATGGCTCCAAGCTCAGGCTTGGACTTCGAATTGCAGGGAGTCGCAACGACATGGCATCCCTCGTGAGCAGTTTCCAATTGTTGGCGAGCCTTGCGACGCGAAAGGTCGCCCGCTAGCAACCGTCCTTACCGCAGCGCAATGCGCAGGCGGTGAGCAGACCGTCGGTTCACCGGTCCTCGATCGCGACCATTGGTCGAGGCGCCAGAAACTAACGCACGCGGCCGCACTGCGCCCCGGGCTCCTGTCCAACACCTCATGAATCAGGGATTGGAGTCCATCCGTGTCCATGCTTTCCGACCTGTCGCGGCATTCACGCAGCGGCGACCGTGACCTGCCGCACACATTGTCAAGCCAGCGTCGTCTACCGAGCGTCTTTCATCTGCGCATGCCCAAGCTCTCGGTCGCAACGACGGGTGGCATTCAATGAAGCGTCTGCCTGCCTATCCACTCTCCATTGCGATGGCCGGTGTCCAGGGTCTGGCGTTCACCACCGTAGTGACCACCAACCTCGTATATCAGGTCGAATCCGTCGGCCTGAATGCCCTGCAGCTCGTGTTAGTCGGCACCCTGCTCGAAGCGACAACGTTGGCGTTCGAGGTGCCGACCGGCGTCGTTGCCGATGTCTACAGCCGGCGCTTGTCGATCTTGATCGGATTCGTCCTCATGGGCGCCGGCTTCATGGTGGAAGGGTCCATCCCGCTGTTCGCGGGCGTCCTCGCCGCCCAAGTGGTATGGGGGCTCGGATTTACCTTCATCAGCGGCGCAACCACGGCCTGGATCGCCGACGAGGTCGGGCAGGAGCGACTCAGCGCAGCGCTTCTGCGCGGTACGCAGGCGTATCTGATTGGTGGCCTCGTGGGTATTTCGCTGGCTGTTGCGCTCTCAAGCGTGTCGCGGGCCCTGCCGGTTGTCGTGGGTGGCGCAATGTTTGTGGGCCTTGCGGCATTCCTCGCGTTCACGATGCCGGAACGGGGGTTCACGCGAGTGCCGGCGCACCGGCGCCAGACGTTCAAGACGATGGGCGCGACGCTGCGGACAGCGTTACGTCTCGTTCGAGGCCAGCGCACGTTGCTCCTTATCGTGGCCGTGCCGTTCTTGTTTGGTGCGTCCAGCGAAATCCCCGACCGCTTGGTCACACCGTTCTTGCTCGAAACCATCACGCTGCCGCCGCTGGGCCCGCTGGACCCCGTAGCCTGGTTTGGCCTCAGCGGCTATGTGGGGCGGGGGCTCTCGCTCGCGGCCACCGAAGTCGCGCGCCGCAAGTTCGATACGTCAAACGACCGCGTGACAGGCACCGTGCTGGTGACCGCGCAGGCGATCTACATCGGCAGCCTGGTCGGGTTCGCGCTCGCCACGAATCTTGGGCTCGCCCTGGCGATGCTGTGGCTGCGCGGGCCGCTGTTCGCTGTCAGCGGCCCATTGCTCAGCGTGCTACAGAATCGAATGATTCCGTCGCGGGTTCGAGCCACGATGCTATCGGTGGGCGCGCAGGCCAATGCGGCTGGCCAGCTCATTGCCGGTCCGGCGCTCGGCGCCGTCGCTCTTGGGATCTCGCTTCGCGCGGGATTCTTAGGCTCGGCCCTGGTGCTTGCCCCGGTTGTCGTGATTCTGCTGATCCTCAGTCGGCGGCGCACCGCGGCGCCTGACGTTGGCTGATGGGCCTCACCCGATGGCACGGCTCTCGCTGCCCCCTACAGCAGCTCCAACCCCCGCAGCATGTCCCGCACCTGCTCCATCTCTTCCTCGGTCGCGTTCGGGGCGGGTGAGCGGCGCCAGCGGGGGGCCACGCCGCAGACCTCGATCATGGTGTGCACCAGGCCGTCGCCGCCGGCGGGGAACACCGGCCACAGGTCCCAGATCGGCTGCTCGTAGTGCCGCGCCAGTCGCCAGGCTTCGGGCAGGTCGTCGCGCTTGATGGCGTCCCAATAGAGTTTCTGGGGCAGCAGATTGCAGTAGATGAACACGTCCAGCCAGGAGTTGCAGTTGCCGTGGGGCCACAGCACGTAGTGGCGCTTGATGCCGCCGCCGCCGGCCATCGGCCAGCGGTCGCCCCAGCGCATCAGCACTTCGTGGGCGTAGTCCAGGCCCAGGTCTTCTTTGAAGGCCCACATGTTCGGGTCGTCGGCGACGAGCTCCAGCGTGCGGATCGGTACGTCGCCCACGAACATCACCGGGGCGACTTGGCCGCAAGCCTTGTAGTAGTCCGCCAGGGATTCCGGCGTGCCCTTGGCCCAGTCGGCCGGGCGCACCATGTAGAGGTCATATCCCAACTCGCGCACGAAGCGCCCAAACTCGATCGCCTTGTTGAGGCCCCACTGGTTGTCGCAGGCGATGGTGAGCGCGCGGCCGTCCACGTGGTCGATCACCACGCGGTGCAGCTCGGCCACCTCGTCGTCCGTCAGCAGCGAGATGAGGCTGTCGCCCCAGGTGAGCATGATGACGTTGCAGTTGCCTTCCAGCGACTTGTCGATCACCGCCCGCGTGCCGTCCCAGTCGATCTCACCGGACTCGGTGAAGATCGTGGGCAGCGAGTTAATCGGGCCGTCGAGCAGGGCGCGGACTTCGTCGTGGTCACGCATCGGGAACCTCCGGGCGGCTACATCAGGCCAATGCCGCGCAGCCAGTCGCGCAGCTCGTCGAGTTCTTCATCGGTCGGATCGGGTGCGGGTGATCGGCGCCAGCGCGGCGCGACATCGTAGACCTCCAGCAGCGCGTGGGCGAACAGCCCGTCCTTTTCGTAGCGGACCTGCGCGGCGAGGTCCCAGAGCTTCTGCTCGTAGCGCATGGCGATTTCCCAGGCCGTGCGGGTGTCGTCGCGCTTGAGCGCGTTCCAGTAGTCGACCGTCGGCTGCGGGTGAAAGCGGATGAAGATGTCCAGCCACGCGCGCGGGCCGTGGGGATGGAACAGCACATGCCGCTTGTGCGCGCCGCCGGTGACCATGGCCCAGCGGTCGCCCCAGCGCATCTGCACCTCGTGCGCGTAGTCGATGGCCAGGTCTTCCTTGAACGCCAGCACGTTGGGCACGTTTTCGATCAGCTCGCAGGTGCGCAGCGGCACCATGCCCACCAGCATCACCCGGGTCACCTGGGCGATGGCCCGAAAGTGCTCGGCCAGGGTCTCCGGCGTGCCCTTGGCCCAGTCTGCCGGGCGAACCATGTAGAGGTCGTACCCGAGCGCGTCGACGTAGCGACCGAACTCGATGGCCTTGGGCAGCGCCCACTGATTGTCGCAGCCGATGGTGACGGCTCGGTTGCCGACGTGCTCGATCACGTTGCGATGCACCTGGGCCAGCTCGGTGTCGGTGAGCAGCGAAACCAGACTGTCGCCCCAGGTCAGCATCACGATCTGGCAACCGGCGTCCAGCGCCACGTCGATGACGTTGCGCATGCCCTCATGATCGACATCGCCGTCGCGTTTGAACACCGTTGGTAGCGAGAGGCACGGTCCTTCCATGAGGCCGCGGATCTCGTCGGGCGACTTCATGCCGGCACCGGCTGTGTCTGCGGACCGAGCCCGGCCAGGAACTCTCGCAACTCGTCCATCTCTTCCTCCGTCGGGTTGACCGCCGGCGACCGCCGCCAGCGGGGAGCCACGCCCGCAGCCTCCACCATCGCATGCTTGACGAAGCCGTCGGGTCCATAGCGCACGCGCTGCGCCATGGCGCGCAGCGGCACTTCGTATTGCATCGCTTGCGCCCAGGCCGCCGCGATGTCGCCGCGTTGTAGCGCGCGCCAATAGTCCTGGGAGACGGCCGGGAAGGTACGGCAGAAGCCGTCGAGCCACGTGTCGCAGTGGCCGTGCGCCCACAGCAGGTGGTGTCGCTTCATCCCGCCGCCGCCGACCATCGGCCAGCGGTCGCCCCAGCGCATGATGATTTCGTGGGCGTAGTCCAGGCCTAGGTCTTCCTTGAAGGCCCACATGTTCGGATCGTCGGCGAGCAGCTCGAGCGTGCGCAGCGGCACGTCGCCCACGAACATCACCGGCGACTCGCGCCCGCAGGCGGTATAAAACTCCGCCAGCGACTCCGCCGTGCCCTTGGCCCACTCCGCGGGGCGCACCATGTAGACGTCGAAGCCCAGCTCGCGCACGTAGCGCCCAAACTCGACCGCCTTGTTGCGGCCCCAAATATTGTCGCAGGCGATGGTGACCGCGCGCTCGCCGACCTGATCGATGACGACCCGGTGCAGCTCGGCCACCTCATCGTCGGTGAGCAGCGAGATCAGGCTGTCGCCCCAAGTGAGCATGATGACGTCGCAGCCGCCGTCGATGCTGAAGTCGATCAAGTTGCGGATGGACGGGTAGTCGACGGTGCCGTCCTCGTGAAAGATCGTCGGCACGGAGTTGCACGGCCCGACCAGCCGCGCGTCGAACTCATCCTTCGACTTGATGGCTCAAGCTCCGTGGCGGGCTGTCCTGAGCGCCACGATATCCGAATGGGTGATTCAGCGCCGGTCTGGACGGTCCCCCCGACGAAGTCCATCCGGCACTTCCCCATTTCGAAACGCCGTACGGGCAGGTTTCAAACCTGCCCGCACGCCCAGCGTCCGGCGTGCCTGGAGATTCGACCGGACTGGATTCCGGCTTCCGCCGGAATGACGGACGGGCTACGCAAGGTTCTTCGAAGGCGGGAATCTAGGCGATCCCCCACGCCTGCCCGATCATCCGCGTGAGCCCCCCGGCAATCTCCGCGAACCCCTCATAATTCGGATGCACCAGGTCCGCCAGGTGCGACTCGTCGCCGGGGCCGATGAGACTGCAACCCTCCAGAACCGCGATGTTGGCATCGCCGGCCGCAACCCGCGCGGACACCGCATGGCGAATGACCTCCCGGTACTCCTCCACACTCGCGCCGGATGCGTTTCGCTGGTGCAGCTCCGGGACGTACCACGTGGGCGTGATGACGATGATGGGCGTCTCCGCGTGCGAGGCACGCACGACTTCGAGGAAGTCGGCGTAGATGCGGCCGAACTCCTCCGGTCCGGGATGGCCGATGGCGTAGGTATTGATGCCGTAGTAGAGCGAAATGGCGTCGGCCGGCAGGTCGGCCACGATTCGCGCCATGCCGGGCTCGCCCCTGGCCGATCCACCGAAGCCCAGGTTGATGAAATCGGCGCCCAGCGCCCGAGCCACCCGTGACGGATAGGCCAGACCCGACCGCGTGGTCACGGCACCGTGCGTAATCGAGTCGCCGTGGAATGTGATGAACCTTGAAGGCCGTCTGGTCGGAGCCGAAAGGCTCGCGCCGGGCGCTAGACCCAACGACTTGAGCCGAACTTTCGAGTAGGGCGGCATGTGCAGCTCGACGTCATGAGTGCCCGTCATGCCCTGGAGCAGATCGGCGGTGCATGGACCGGCGTCGTCACCGCCGTCCGTGCCCGCGAACCGCCCGTCGACGTAGGCGTCGACCTTGCTGGCGCGGCTCGGTCGTTGCAGGTACTCGAGGTGCAGCGCCACGCGCGGGCTGTCCGTCTGAAAGACCAGCCGCACGCCCGAAGTCATCTCCGCGCGCTCCCAGGTGCCGGCCGGCAGGCTATCCCGATGCTCCTCCGGAATCCGATGGAGCAGCGCCCGCGGCGCACCGACTAGTCCCCGCATCTCGACGTCCGGCGACGGCAGCGCGATCCATTGCATGTCGACGACACCCTGGAAGCAGCCGGAGGCATAGTAAGCGCCGGTGGCCACGAGGAGCGCCCACAAGGGACGCCCCTACACGAAACGGCGATCCAAATCGGACCTTGCCGCCCGACCTGCGGGGCATAATCGCCGCGGACGGCGATCGCCTTCGCGATTCCGCGATGCGTCGATCCGAGTTGAAGGCCGCACCCATGGCCATCCAATTGCGCAAGATTTGGCTCTCGGTTCACTCCCTGACCTGGCTCGCGTTGCCTCCCGACAGCCGCGAGCGCATGGACCGCAAGTGGAACCAATTCACTGAGCGCATCCCGCTGGCCTATCCGCTCGAGGTGCAGTTGCAGCGGGACTACCAACGCGTGATCGATACTGCCGACGACGACGAGGCGATCTACTTTCTCCCCACGCACTTCGAAGCCGCCGACGAGATCATCGAGTACGCTGACGCGCGCCTCGGTCGGCGGTCCATGGCGTCGCGCGTCGAAGGCGGCGCCGAGGCCAAGGAACGGGCGCTCGGCGGCGACTTCTTGCAGGGCGTCGAAGACGACCAGCGGGCGGCCGTTCGCAACCGCGGGCTCGCCGACGGGGTGCTCACCGCCGACGAGCTAAGGCTGGACCGGGCTTCCCGCGATGCCGCTCCCAAGCTGCCCGCGGGCGGGTTGCAACAAACCGAGATTCGCGGTTGGATGCAGGCCAAGGCCTGGGGATTGGACCTGCTGGCCCAGGCCGAGAGCCGTGGACTCGAGTTCGACCCCGCGACAGTGGAGATGGAGGCATTCGGCGGCGACTGGTGCTATTGCGCCGCGAGCTTTCCGATTCAGATTGGGCGCGCGATGGGACTCTCGCACCCCATCGAGCGGCGGTTCGATTTGATCAACCCGGCCGAAGGCCCCGTGCTACTGCAATCTGAAGTGGTCGAGCAGAACATCCCCCTGGCGGAGAACATTCGGCTATTTGTCTGGCGATACACCGACTCGCACGGTCCGCGCTACGTGGCGCAGTTCTGGGAGGGCATCCGCGGGATCATGGAGCGCACCCACGAGGCCGTTGTCGACCTGCCCGCCGATGCCGCGGAGATCGTCAACCTCTGGGGTTTCCCGGAGACCCGCGCCCGCGGCGTGGACACCCCGCCCCGGCAAGGACCGCTTCGACTCAGCGTCGGCTCCGGCGGCCACACGCCGATTCCGTCGTCGATCGTCATGACCGACGGCCGCCTGCCGCTCGACGAGTTTCGGGACGCTCTGACGTCGGCCGAGATTCGTGTGAGCCACTTGGGTATGTGAAACGCCAGTGCCATTGGGCTCGTCAGTGATTGGACACCCGATGCGCACCAAGCAGCGGGAGACGAGCATGAGTGGCAATCCGGTTTTCTATCTCAGGCTGGAGAAGACCTACTACTGTCGCGGGTTCTTCAATGTCATTCGCGCATTCGCTCACCATGTAGGCGACGAGGGCCCCGTGACACTTGTGCTCTCAGGCAGCGGCCAGATTGCGGGGCAGATTAACCGTACGGCGAATCAGAATGGAACGCCCCGCATCATGGGAAACGCAGCGTTACGAAACTGGTTTCAGAGCAACTACTCCAGAGGCGACAGGGTGCCAGTCCGGTTCGATTCACCTCGCAGGCTGATCCTCGGATAGCGCACAGAAGCAGCACAGATTGAATTCGCTTGTTCTGGTCCTGGCATGACCGAGCGTGTGTTCCTCACTAACGGACCTGCCGACGCGCCGGACCGCTTCGTGTTGGCCCACGGCGCCGGGTCGCCCATGGACAGCACGACCATGGAGGCCATCGCCACCGGAGTGTCCGCCGCCGGAGTACGCGTCGTTCGCTTCGAGTTTCCCTACATGCGCCAGCGACGCGACGGCGGTAGCCGCAGGCCGCCCGATCGCCAAGCCGTGCTTCTCGAGACCTGGCGCGAGGTCATCGACGCCTTGGGCGGCGCCGAGAGCCTAGTGATTGGGGGACGCTCCATGGGCGGCCGCATGGCCAGCCTCATCGCCGACGCGGTCGGCGCACGGGGCCTCGTGTGCCTGGGCTACCCGTTCCATCCGCCGGGAAAGCCGGAGAGACTCCGCACCGAGCACCTGGCCGACCTGCGCACGCCCACGCTCATCGTGCAGGGAGAGCGCGACGCGTTCGGTTCAAGTGCCGAGGTCGGCGGCTACGACCTCTCGGACGCAATTCGCATCCACTGGCTAGCCGATGGCGACCACTCGTTCGTCCCGCGCAAACGGTCCGGCCACACGACGGCTGGTCATCTCGCGACGACCGTCGCGGAGACGGCAGGATTCATCCAGTCACTGGACCGCGCAACGCCGGATTGAGCCTGGCACCATACCGGACAGCGAGCACGCCGACCTGAGCAGGAGATCAACATGAAAACCTACCGCGCCGCCATTCTCGGCCTGGGCCGCATGGGCAACACCATCGACGACGAGATCCCGCCGTCGCGCGACTTCATGCTGCCCTATGGCTTGCCGGGGGCCTGTCAGGCTGCCGCGCAGCTCGATCTGGTGACGGGGTGCGACCTGCTGCCCGAGAAGCGCGCCAACTTCGGCGAGCGCTGGGGAGTGCCCACGGTTTACGAAGACCTCGACGAGATGATCGCCAAGGAGCAGCCCGACCTTGTCGCCATCTGCACGCGGGCCGACGTGCACTCGGACTTGGCCGTGCGGGTGGCGAATGCCGGCGTGCCCATGATGTATCTCGAAAAGGCCATCGCCTGCTCGCCCCGCGAGGCCGACGACGTGCTGGCGGCCTGCCAGGCGCACGGCACCGTGTTCAACTCAGGCGTGCTGAACCGGTTCTCGAAGACGTTCGGCGCGGCCCGCGACTTGATCGTTCAGGGACGCATCGGCGAGCCCAAGGCCGCGATCCAATACCCAGCACGGAGTCTGCTGCATGGCCACATCCATTCGGTCGACGCACTGTCCTATCTGCTGGGCGATCCCCGCATCACGCGCGTGCGCGGTGAGCTGCATCCCCGCGATCTTGAGATCGTGGACGGCAGGCTCGACGACGATCCGATGGCGACCTATCACCTGGAGTTCGAGAACGGGGTGGAGGCGTGGTGCATCTCCGCCGGCCAGCACGAGTTCGAGATCGTCGGGACCGAGGGCGTCGTGCGCACCCTGAACAACGCCGAGGGTTTGTCTCTGCGCGTCAACCAGCCCACCGACTCGTCGCGCCACCGCGAGTGGCACGCGGAGCCGCTGCCCGAGGTCGAGAAGTCAAGCTCGGTCGTCTCTTGCCTGGAGGACCTCATCGAGGCCCACGAGACGGGACGGCCGACGCTCAATCACATCGAGCAGGCGCACCACGTCACCGAGGCCTGCTTTGCCATCGCCGAGAGCCATCGCCAAGGCGGAGCATGGGTCGACCTGCCGCTGACCGACCGCGATCTCTACATCTATCACGTGTAGCAACCGCCGCCGTTCGCGGTGAGCCAGCACCGTTAGTGGTGAGCGCGTCGAACCACGAACGGCGCCCTGCGTCTTCGCTCGGAGCCTGCCCCGTACTTGATACGGGGACGAACGGAGGCCGTGCCCGGTGGCCCAGGCTGCGGGCAGCCTGGGAGCCTCGGCAGCGTCCGGTCCGGTCCCCTCTCCCCACCGCGGGAGAGGGTTAGAGCCTGCCCCGTACCGCGATACGGGGGTGAGGGAGACGGCCGGTCCCACGCTGCACCTAGCGCGGGCCACCGAACATCCTTGGGATTGTCGGCGCTAACGGCGCACCGGCCCGCACCCGCAGTCCGCTTGACCTATTCCTCGGCCGTTTGCACCGAATCACTCACGCGCCGGGCAAACTCCGAATCCATGTCGGCGTTCAAGTCTGGCGCCGTGAAGACCACCAGATGCCCGTCGGCATCCCGAAAGTGCAAATCACGCGTGTTCCACGGCGTGCGGTTCGGCCCTTCGACGACGCCGCCCGTCTCGCCGGAGGCAAGGGCCGCCCTCGCGTCCAGGTCCTCGTCCCCGGCGGCGAACGAGACCCGCACGCCCGACGCCTTGTCCTCGGGATCGCGTCCCGGCACCAGCAGAATGTCCTGATACCGAAACCGGCGCAGGTGGACCAGCACCGGATCGCCGTTCGGTCCCGGAAGCACAGCCAGCTCCACGAACCCGAGCCCATTCACGTACCAGTGCCGCGCCGCGGTCATGTCCGACACCTCGAACGTGACGAACTGCGGCATCACGTAGATGCCGCGGTCAATCGTCGTGCTCGGCAGCGAGGCGTCAGGCAAGGTCATTGCAGATGTTCGGTGGCCCATGCTGCGTGCAGCATGGGAACGCGCTCCTACCCCGCGACGCCTGCCTCGACCGGCTGCGAGGCGCGGTCGCCGCCGGCGAAGCCGCAGAACTCCTCGTAGTCGATCAGCTCGGTGACCGTGGGGGAGTCGCCGCACAGCGGGCAGTCGGGGTCCCGCCGCAGCTTCAGCTCGCGGAACTCCATGGCCAGCGCGTCGAACAGCAGCAGGCGGCCGGCCAGTGTGTCGCCCGTTCCCAGGATCACCTTGATCGTCTCGGTCGCCTGGATCAGCCCCACCAGGCCCGGCAGCACGCCCAGCACGCCGGCCTCGGAGCAGCTCGGCGCCATTTCGGGTGGCGGCGGCGTTGGGTAGAGGCAGCGGTAGCAACCTTCGCCCGGCACGAAGATGGTCGACATCCCCTCGAACCGCAGCACGCTGCCGTCCACCACCGGCTTGCCCAGCATGTAGGCGGCGTCGTTGACGAGGTAGCGGGTGGGGAAGTTGTCGCAGCCGTTCACGATCACGTCGTAGCCGCCCAGAACTTCCATCGCGTTTTCGGAGGTCAGCGGCTCGTTGTGCTCGACCACTTCCACGTCCGAGTTGAGCCCGGTGAGCGTCTCGGCCGCCGACCCGGTCTTGGGCAGCCCCACGCGGTCCTCGCGGTGCAGGATCTGCCGCTGCAAGTTGGAGCGGTCGACGACGTCGAAATCCACCACGCCGAGCTTGCCCACGCCGGCGGCGGCCAGGTAGTAGAGCACCGGCGAGCCCAGGCCCCCGGCGCCAATGGCGACGACGCTGGCGTCCAAGAGCTTCATTTGACCGGCGACCCCAACCTCCGGCAGCAGCATGTGCCGGCTGTATCGCTGAACCTGCTCGACGTTGAACACGCGCCTACCCTCGTTCCTTAGACCTCACATGCGCCGTGCCGGCCCTAGTGGCCGGCGGGCGGCTCCTCGGTGTCGTAGCCGGCGGCTTCCCAGGCCTCCATGCCGCCCTGCATGTTGTAGGCCTGGTTCAGACCCAGGGCGGTCGCCATCTGCGTGGCGACTCCGCTGGTCTGGCCGACATTGCAAATGAATAGGATCGGCTTGTCGGTCGGGATCGCCTCGGTTGGACGCGCCAGGATGTCTTCGAGCGGCACGTACTCCGCCCCGGGCATGGCCGGAAACGGGAACTGTGTCCGAACGTCGATCACGCGGACCTCGTCCTGCTCGACCAGCTTCTTGGCCTCGTGGACGTCGACTTCGTTGGAAGGCATCTGTGCTGCAGCCACGCTAAACCTCACCGCCGGGGAAACACCCGCCTCTTGTTGCGATCTTCGCGCCGCGCCCGCCGCGAGTCAATCCCCGCACGGCGGAGGCGGTGGATTCGGCGTGCGACCGACCTGCGGGAGAGCCGCATGCGGCTTTTCTCACCAAGCGTCTCGGCCAGACGCGGCTATGATTCAGGGTGCATACCGCCCGGGCGGAGTCCACCTTGAACCCAGCCGACCTGCGGGACCGCCTTGCCGAGGCCAATTTGCCGGACGAGGCGGCTGAAGCCCTGTCCACGCGCTTGGACGATTCCAAGACGAATTCCGCGAGTGTCGCGCGAGCCATCGGTCTGCCGTGGACGCCCGGCCACGCACGACCGCTCGCGATCGCCCCGGTGCAAAACGCCCTGGAGTCCGAGCACTTCGCGCCCCCGCAAGCCGTGACCACCGTTGTCGAGCACGTAACGGCGCACGACGCCCAAGCCGCCGCTGCTCAAACCTCGCACGCTCCGCTGCGACTCCTCTGCCTACACGGACCCAACGGCGTTGGCAAGACAGCCGTCGCGCGATCCATGGCGCGCGCCCTGGACCGTCCCTGCGAGGTCATCGACCTGGCGCAACTCGGCACGGCCGAGGAAATCTGGCGGCGCGACGGCCAGCCGGGCGCGCTCATGGGCGCCGTTGAGCGGGCGCAATCCGCGGAGGCCGTGGTCGTGCTGGCCGGACTCGATCGCGCGGCCGAACGTTGGGGCGCCCAGGCCAGCACGCTCCTGGCGCGGCTGACCGACCCCCACCGCCGCGCCACCGTCGTCGACCCGTTCTTCGGCGTTCCGTTCGACCTGTCGCGCCTTCTCCTGGTTGTGACTTGCCGCTGGACCCAATCGCTCGCGACGGACGACCTGTCGAGACTCGATCTCGCGGAGTTCCCCGGTTTTCTGATCGATCAGAAAGCCGAGTTGGCCCGGCGAACCCTGATTCCCGCGGCACTCGCCGACCATGGGTTGACGCCCGACGCGCTGACGTTTGACGGCAACGCCCTTCTGGTGCTCATCCGGAGCTATACCGACGAGGCTGGCGTCGCTCACCTGGACGAGCTTCTGCGGCGCGTCGTTCGCCGGTCATTGGTCGACCGGGCGCTGCGCGGTGGGGACCAGGGCGTGATTGAGAGCGAGCATCTCTTCGATCTTGCCGGCCGGCCGCCTGTCCCGGAGCGTCCCGACCGCCGCGCGCAGCGCCGCGGTCGTACCGCCGCGCTGGTAGTTGACGAGCGCGGCGGCCGGCATGGCGCCGTGATGGCCGTGCTGATGCCAGGGCTCGGCCATGCGTTGGTTTCGGGGCAGGGTCGAATCTCCATGCTGGACAGTCACGGCGCCAACGTCTCCGCAGAGTTGGCCGTCGTCACGGCGGCCATCCGCTCGCGCCTGTCGGACCTCGACGTGTCGGCGCGCTTCATGCAGGAATTCGACATGCAGGTGCATGTTCCGGCAAGCCGGCTCGCCGATGACTCCGGCTCGATCGGCCTTGCCGTATCCATCGCCATTGTGTCCCTCGGACGCGATCGCCCGGTGGACCCGGAACTCGCCTCCACCGGCAGCCTGTCGGTCGATGGTCGGATCGAGCCCACTGTCGCCATCGCGCCCAAAATGCTCGCGGCCCATCGCGCCGGCGTGCGCCGGATCCTGCTGCCGCGCGGCAACGAACGCGACCTGGACGATCTCCCGCCCCGAATCCACGACGACATCACCTTCATTCCGGTGGACGACATCGCGCAGGCACTGCACGTCGCGCTGCGCTGAGTCCGGCTACAGCCACCAGCCGCGTAGACGGCGGCGGGCCTTGGCCTGAATTGGCATGGGGCGTCGCCTAGGAATCGCAGGATCGCTTGCGTTCGGAGTGGCCCTCGTTGTCCTGGGCGCCCTCGCGCTGGTGTGGGCGATACGAAGCTCGACGGAAGCACCCCAGATCGCGCGGCCGCCCGCCGACCTGCCCGATCCGCACGAGCGCATGATGTTCGACTCGGCCTACGACCAGCGCCTCAGCCGCGACGCCATCCCACCCATTTACATGCCGCAATTCGTGGCCGCCGCCGAGGCGCCGCTCCAGCCGGACGAGCTGGTCATTGGGCTGGTCATCGACGGCGAGGCGCGGGCTTATCCCGTCGCGACGCTCAACCGGCGCGAGATGGTCAACGACGTCGTCGGCGGCACGCCGGTGCTCGTCACCTGGTGACCGCTCTGCTACACCGGTCTCGTGCACGACCGGCAGTTCGAGGGCCAGACCCTGGTCTTCGGCAATCAGGGCGCGCTGTATAAGACGGCCATGACGTGGTTCGACCACGCCACGGGCAGCATCTGGAGCCAACCGATCGGCCGAGCCCTGGTCGGCGAGTTGCGGGGCGCGGCGCTCGACCAGATTCCGTCGACCCTGGATACCTGGGAGGGGTTCCGCACCCGGCACCCCGACGCCCTGGTGCTGAGCAACGGGCTCGACGGACCGCGGCTCATTCTTGCGACGCCGCGGGAGAACTGGGTGATCGGCCTGGCCTTGGGGGACGCCGCCGCAGCCGTCGACTTCGGCCACGCGCGGGCCGCCGGCCTGGTGCAGCTGACGGTGGGCGATGAGCCGGTGTTGGTCTGGGTCGACGCGACCACCGGCACCGTGCGCGCTTATCTGCGGCGAGTGGCGAATCGCCTGCTGGAGTTCGAGCCGGCGGGCAATGGCGGCTTGCGGGACCGCGAGACGAGCACTCTATGGAGCGCGGCGAACGGCCTGGCGCTCAGCGGTCCGCTTGCAGGCCAAGCCCTGAGCCCGGTGCCGTGGACATCGTCGTTCGACTGGGCCTGGCGCGACTTTTACCCGAACTCCACGTTCATCGGGGCCTGATTCCGCCTAGAGTCACCGATTCGGCGGTGCGGCCCGAGCAATCGCACACCGAGTGGGCGGGAGTTTTTTTGCACGTTCGGCGTTTAAGTTCGACTCCGAATCACCTCCGCAACCACCGGAATCTCAACGCAATGGTCGAGCAGCGGACAAACCGCGCAGTCGATGATGAGCTTCGCCGGCGGCCGGGTCGCCCGACAGAAGCCGGCCCGCTCGAACAGCCCCACCACGTCCCGGTTCACGAGCGAATAGAGCTGACCGAACCCCCGGGACCTGGCCTCGGCCTTTGCCGTTTCGATTAACTGCAAGCCCAGCTGCCGACCACGAAAGGCGTCGCTCACCGCCAGGGAGCGCAGCTCCGCCATCTGGCCCAGGTCGTCGTTGGCATCGTGCTGAATCCCAAAGTCATCCGCCGGCAGCCTGTTCGCCAGCCAGGCGATGACCTCTTGGTGGTTCGACGGCATGCCGTAGACGGCGACGGAGACGCACCCGACGACTTCGCCGGAGGGCGCGACGGCCGTGAAGAATCGACCCAAGTCCTCATCCCCAAGCATCCGGAGAATCTGCTGCGGACTGACCGGCAGCAAGGCTCCCGACCCATCCGACCGAAACCGGTTGGCCGCAATGAGCGCCGCGATGCTCGGGATGTCGTCCAGCAACGTGGGGCGAATCACCGCCGGCACATCGCTCGTTGATTCTCGGTGCGTAGTCATTTCATGCGACTGCGATCGGTCCGGCATGACCGAAGCTATGCGGAACGGTAGAGATCGGCGATCGTGACCGGATCGCCGCTGGCCGCCGAACGATAGGCCGCGTCGACCATCTCCACCGACCACTGCGCAATCGAGCCCGGCGACAGGTTTGGCGCCCGGCCCAACACCACGTCGGCCAGGTTCTTCGCCGGCTCCCGCAGCGGGTAGTGCAGCGAGGCATCCTCCTCGCGCATTTCCTCGCCGCCGCCGCCATAGCGGTGCAGCGTCAGCCGCGGCGTCCGCTCCATATCGACTTCCATCCAGCCCCGCGAGCCAAAGATGCGCAGCTCGTTGTGAGGGGTGTCGTCGCCGGGTTTCGTCCCGATGCTAGCCACCGTGCCCAACGCGCCGCCGGTGAAGCGCACGCTCAGCGCGTCCACCGCGTCGACGGGCACTTCGAGATTCGACATATACCCATGGACCGACTCCGGCCCGTCGTCAATCACGAAGGCCGCCAGCGCCGCCGAATGCGTGAGCTGATTCTGCCCCTGCCCGTGGGCGCTGAAGTTTTGGCCCGTGGGGCCGTGCACCGGAAAGTCCCAGCCCTCGAGCACGTCCGGCTGCCGCACGAGCTGGATGGCCGAGCTTGCAAATAGGCTATGGACCAATTCGACCTCGCCGATCGCACCGCCGGTAATCAACTCGCGGGCGCGGCGCGCCAGCCGCGTGTAGTGAAACGTGTGGCCGACCAAGACTTCGGTGCCGGCGCGCTCGGCCGCTTCCAGCAGCACCCGGCCCTCGGGCGCAATCTCGGTCATTGGCTTCTCGATCAGCACATGCAGCCCCGCGTCGATGGCCCGGTGCGCCAGCTCGAAATGCGTGGCGTTGCTGCTGGCGACGACCAGTCCGTCCAGCGGCTCCCGCGCCAGCATGCGGTCGAGGTCGTCGTAGACCGCGGCCACGCCGTAGTGCTCGGCCGCCCGCGCCGCGCGCTCCGCATCCAGGTCGCAGAGCGCCGGAACCTCGGCCAGCGGATGCTCGATGAGCCCCGGAATGTGCGCCTCGGTGGCCCACCAGCCCGTGCCCACGACCCCGATCCGTGCCACCCGCATGGCGCTCGTCACTCCTGGACTCCGTCCGCACCGCCACCGGCAACATAGCGCACGGACACGCCCTGGCTAGCCAAGGCTTATCGGGTCGCGGGGATAGTCGGTCAGCACTTCGCAGCCATCGGCGGTAACGGCCACCGTCTCGCTGATGCCCACGCCCGCGCGGCCCACGTCGCGCGCCACCGCCCGGACGTGAAACACATGGCCCGCCTCGAGCGTCGGGTAGGTGGCGACCGACCGCTCGGTGCGGCCGCTGCGCGGGCAGATCTGCAGGCCGGGCACATCCATCCAGTCCGGTTCGAAGCTCAGGCCCACCGAATACCCGCGATTGCCGTCCCTGAATACGCCTGGTGGCAGCTCGCTCAGTGGCTCGGTTGCGTGCTCGCCGAGCTCGAGCGTGGACACGCCGGGGCGCATGCCGGCGATCGTTCGTTCCACCGCCGCGACGCAGGCCGCATACATCGCGTCCCAAACCGGATCGGCCAGCTCGCCGATCACGCCCGTGCGGATCATGGGCGCGGTGTAGCGCTTGACGCACGCGCCCCACTCCAGAATCGCCGGATGGCCAGGCGTGAGCCGCGAGCGCCCGAACGTCGTGTGCGGAATGCCGGAGTTCCGACCGGCCGTGATGATGGGCTGAATCGACATGCGCTCGCTGCCGGCGCCCACCAGCGCCTGATAGGCCGCCGCCGCCACGTTGGTGTCGGGCGCGTCCGGGTGCAACTCGGCCCTGGCGGCATCAAACCCGCGCGGCGTGATCGCCCCGGCGGACCGAATGGCGGCGATCTCGGCCGCGCTCTTCCGCGCCCGCACTCCGTCCACCAGCCAGTGGACGTAGCTCCACGAGGCACCCACCGACTCCGAGGCGTGCAGAAAGCCCTGGTGCGCCCCGCCGTGCTGATGGTGCTCCCAGCCCAGCCTTGCCTTGGCCCAGCCGCGATGTCTCAGCACGTCGACGAGCGCGGCGGCGGGGTCTTCCGACCACGGATACGTGACCACGTCCTCGACCCAACTCGAGACCAAAGCGTTGAAGACCTCGAAGTCGTCCACCAGCAGCGTGGGATCGCGGTCGATTCCGACGATGAGGAATGCGGGCACGAACGACGCCAGCGTTTCGTAGCCGCTCACATAGCAGACGCTCGGCGCAAAGGTGCACACCAGCGCATCCAGACCCTCTTCCGCCATGGCGGTCCGCAGCGCCTCGTGCCGCCGCTGAAACTCGGTTTCGTCAAAGGTCAGCGACCGGATGTCGCCGGCATCCGCCGGACGCTTGAGCTCACCGAACAGCGGCATGGGCCCTTTTTCCTGAGCAGCTGGCTGCACGACCCGAAGATCGCACAGCCGCCGCAAAAACGCGTTGAGGACTGCGTTGTGCCGCAGGAATCGCAGCGTCCCGGCCTGACGTGGCACGATAGCGGCTAGGTTTCGGCGCCGATGCCCATCCGTCGGCTCAGAGTGTGAGGTGTGCGCCAGTGCCCTACGACCTTGCCGAGAACAAGATGCTCACCGACTGGCTGCGCGGCCGTGGAGGGTTCAGGGTTGGGCTCGCAATCGGAGGCATCGTCACGATCATCTGGCTGGCGATTTCATATGCCTCGCCGCTGTTCTTCGTGGGCGAGTGGTATGGGTTCGCGATGGCCACGCCGGTTCCCATCGCCGCCTTTATCGCCGCCGGCGTGATTTGGGGTCTCTTGTTCCGCCTGGCCGCCGGAGTGACCTGGCTGTTTGGCTGCGGCCTGGTCTTCGGCATCTGCGCCGGCATGTCCGAGGGACTGGCCGCCAGCCTGGGCTGGTCCCTGGACTGGGGATTCAACGTAAAAACGTTCTACAACCCCATCGATGTCGAGCCACAGGGGCTTGCCGTCGGCGTGGTCAAGGCGCTCATCCATGCCGGTGCGGGCGCCGCCGCGACCATCCTCGGGGCGTTTGCCGCCACGGTTGCCAGCACGTTGTTCATTCGCCGCTTCGTCGCCAAGCGCATGCGCCACGCGGGGCCCCGCCTCGTGGCCCGGTTCCCTGTGCGGGCCCGTCAGGTGATTGACCCGGGCTACCGCTACGGCGGCGAGGGATAGTTGTCCGAGCGGACTACGTACGGCTTGCGATCGTCACGAATTCGCCTTCGCCGACATCCGCATGCTGAAAGAGTTGCTGCTTCATAGCTCGCACACGGTCCGCACAAGCGCCGTGATTGCACGCGACAGAAAGATCGTCCTCGTCGAGTTCGACGACGCCGGCTTCGTGCACTTCAACCTGCCGGGCGGCGGCGTGCAAGGCGGCGAGACGATTCACGATGGTCTGATCCGCGAAGTGCGTGAGGAAATCGACTGCGACGTGACCGTGCGCGAGTTACTGTTTGCCGACGAGTATCAGCCCACGGGGCGCGGTCCGACTGAAGGCGGGCTTCCGGCCATCCGATTGATTTTTCGCTGCGACCTTGCCACGGGCGCCACGCCGCGCATGCCGGCTCGGCCCGACCCGATGCAAACCGCGGTTCGCTGGGTGTCTCTCGATGAGATGGGGCATCCGACGCCGCTGCTTCCCGACATCCGTGACAACCTCGCGGCGGCGCTGCACTCACCTGGAACCCAGCGCATGTTCACGTTCGGGCCGTAGGCAGTCGCCGACGTGCTCTACGACCTTGCCGAGAACAAGACTGTCACCGACTGGCTGCGCGGCTGGGGCGGGTTCAAGGTCGGGCTCGTGCTTGGGGCCATTATCGCGGCGATCTGGATGCCGCTGGTCTTCACCGCCCCACAGGTCATTGACGAGGGCGGTCTCTACAACCTCTCCATGACCGTGCATATCCCGGTCTTCAGCTTCATTGGCTTCGGCCTCGTGTGGGGGCTGCTGTTCAAGAACGTTGCCGGGGTGACCTGGGCGCTCGGCGTCGGCCTGGCGGTGGCCGCAACCGCCGGGATGGTCGCCGGCATGGACGTTTCCCAAGGATGGGGCGTGGACTGGGGCTTCGGCTTCAAGTCGTTCTATACCCGCGTCGACGTGGTGCCGCTTGGCGCCGCGAACGGCGCCCTGGCGGGCCTGATGTTTGGCGGCGCGCTAGGCGCCATGGCCGCGCTCGGGTCGCTGCTCGCCATGGTGGTCAGCATGGTCTACCTGCGTCGCCACGTCGCCAAGCGAATGCGCAACGCGGCGCCCCGCATCGTGAGCCGGCTCCCCGGCCGCGTGCGACAGGTCATCGATCCGGCCTATCGGCACGGCGCCGCCCGCTAGCCAGCCGAGGAGATCTCAAACAGCTCGCGCGGGTCACCTCGAGAGTCCGTGGTAGCTTGCAGGAGCATTGTGCACAGTTGAGGAGCCCCTCATGACGCGTGTCTTTGCGAATCTCGCCCGAACGATCGCCAGTCGCCTTCGACGATTCGCGAACATAATCGGCGACGCGCTGAACGGTCCCGCTAACGACAACCGCACCGAGTACATTGGCAGCATGACCTCGCTCAGCTCGCATCGTCGAGACGATCACGGTTTGCCCATGAGGCGGCGCTAGCACCACCTGACCCCGAGGCACAACCACGGAGAGCGCCGGCGACCAGGGCCGATTAGGTCGGCTTCACCGTGATCCAGGCGCCCAGAATGGCACTGCGCCGCGGGTCGTTGCGGTCGGTTTCGGCATAGGCCGCCAGCAGCGTGTCGGGCGCCACCTCGATGACCCAGTCGTAATTGCCGCAGTCCCACGCCTGCGTGCCCAGGTTGAGGCAGGTGTGCCCCATCCAGCTGTGGCCGTCGTCGCGGCTGAAGGCGAGCCAGTCGCCAGGCCTGCCATAGATCACGGCGAGCACGCCGTTCGACATGCGGCAGGCCTTGGGCAAGACGCCGCGGTCGGCGACGGGCTCGGGAGCGCTCCACGAGTGGCCGTCGTCCGCGGAGCGGCTCATCGCGAGCGCGGTGTGCCGCCCCTCGTATCGCCCGCCGGTGCGCATGAAACACAGCAGGTCGCCGTTCGGCAGCGCCAGCAAGTCGGGCTCGGTGAATCCCTCGATGTGGTGCGTGTGGGTCGGGTTGAGGTCAAAGGCCACGCTCGCGCGATAGCTCCAGGTCGCTCCCCGATCGTCCGAGCGAATGACAAACGTCCGATGCTTGACGTCGCCGGCGAACTTTCCGAGCACGGTGGCCAGGAGGCTCCCGTCGCGCAGCGCCACGAGGCCGTGATCCACGTAGGCGTAGAGGTGCCGCCCCCACTTCTCGCTGTCTTCCTCCGCCAGCTCCGGAACACCCGAGATCAGCGCCGATTCCGGGGCGTGCGTCTGGCCGTTGTCGTGGGAGCGATGGATCGAAAAGCGATAGGCGCCCGGCGCGTCGCCGCGCGTCAGCCACGGTTCGCCCGGCGTTCCCACGTGCAGCAGCTCGCCGTCGTCGAATTGGTGCACGTAGAAGCTGGGCCAGGCAGGCGCGGCGTACCACGTCTCGCCGCCGTCACGCGACCGGCGCCAGGTGAGCTCGGGCTCGACCGTACGAGGCCCGCCCACCACCAGCTCGCCATTGGCCAGCTGGAAGAGGAAGCCGCAGGGGCACTGATTCTCATGCGCGGGGATTAGGGTCTCGGTGCGCTCGACCTGCACGGTGAGACCGGGAAACGAATAGGAGCCCCGGCCGAGCGCCTCGCGCCGGCCGTTGGGCTTGGTGATTGCCATGTGGCGACTCCGCCAGCAACGAGTGGGGTCCACTTTACGCGGTTCGAGGTAGCGCTCGGCACGACGGGAGTGGTCACCCACCATGGGCGCCATCGACTGACCCACGGCGCCACCTACCTGGGCATGGCGACAGCTCAATCCAGCTCCCGCGGCGGCCGGGATGTCAGGTCACCGGCTTGGCACACCACAATGCCGCTATCCGGGGCGTGCTTCGCGGCCTTTCTCCTCCACGAGTGTTCGCCCTCCGTCTAGCTTCGCTCGTCGATCGCGCGCACCTCATCGGACCAGTCGCGCCAGATGCCGCCGCCGTCATCGTCCATCGCCAGCGCATCGGAGAGCGACTCGAGCGTTTTGAGATAGCCGTAGATCGTGGCCTGGCGGATGACGTCGCTGGATTGGTTCTGTCCGGGGATGTGCAGAATCTTCGTGTGCCACAAGACCAAGGTGCCAGCCGGCCCATGTGTCTCGAAAGGCTGGGTATCGGCCTTGATCTGCTCGAATAGGGGGTCGGGGCGATATTCGTAGCCTCCCGCCTCGCGCATCTTTTCACGCTC
This sequence comes from Chloroflexota bacterium, assembly GCA_026708035.1. Lineage (NCBI taxonomy): Bacteria > Bacillati > Chloroflexota > Chloroflexota bacterium. Next base: position 112,834 of record JAPOVQ010000030.1, read on the forward strand.
GCCCGTGTGCGTCAGTCCGTGTTCGTGAAAGGCCTTCCACTGCTTCTCCCAGATCCGCGTGTGGCTGCCCGGCCACACGGTGAAGCCGCCGGAGGCGGGCGGAAGGTCGTCGATGTAGGCGGCGAACTGTAGGCGGGTCCTGCCATAGCACGGGCCGTCGGAATGGGAGCCGCGCCAGTTCGGCCCTGGCGAGGGGCTGTTCGGCAGCGTGCAATACAGGCCGCGTGTCCCTTGTCCGTTCATCCACACCGGTCCGGTCTTGGGCACCCGCAGATCGTCCGTCGTGTAACTCGCGGCATCCCGATAGTTCTCAATCTGCCGGCCCAAGTGACTCGCGAGGCTCTCCATGGCGCCGTCGTCCATAAAGCATGGGCCCGTCGCAAACCCCGACTGGTCCAGACCGGCGGGCCATACCACCGTCCCCTCCCCGAGCAGTTGCTCGGCGATCTGCCACACCGCCCGCGGACCAAGGTCGAGCGCGAGATCTTCAGACCCATTGCGAATCGTCAACCGGTGGCCCTTGCCGCTCAAGAGCGGCTCGCCGCCGTCCGCGGGACGACGGGCGCTGAAGCCGGCGGTCTCCTCTTCAGTGATCGGGCCCCACGTCGAGGGATCGTCTCGCTTCATGCGGGGCAGGTCGGCCGCAATCGTCTCCCACATGTCGTCCCGGGCGCGGCGGCAAAGATCTGGGTCGAGCACCGCCGGAAGCACGAGAACGCCATCGCGCTTGAACTGGGCGATCTGACTGGCCGTCAAGGGCGCAACTTGCGGCACGCTGGGGGAAGGCGTCGGCATCGGATCCCATCCTTCTTGTTTTGGCAACAATACGCATCCGAACGGATCAGATGATTTCCGACTCTAAGAATGTGTCGCTGGCGTCGGTGCCGCAAGTCTCGTGACCGGCGGTGGCCGCGTCGTCGCCGGTGGTCGTCAGTCCAGGATTTCGAGAGTGTCGCGGATGAAATTCACCGACCTGGCAAGCGCCCGCCTCGGGTCGCCCGCCGTCTGAATGAACTCGATGGCGTCCGACTGACGCCGCAACAGATGTTGCTCGCAGCGGTTGGATGTCGGGAAGCCGCGGCGACCCGAAGATCGGCAGGACAGCGCAGCGCCCTGCGCGTCTCTGGACGGCGTGACACACTCGCCCTAGCGGCAACGGCGCGCACGGGGAGACAGGGCCATGGAGTACCGCAATCTCGGTCGCACGGGGGTCAAGGTCAGCCCGCTGTGTCTGGGCTGTTGGAACTTCGGCCAGGTGACCGATCAGGACCAGACGCAGGCCATCGTCGACTGCGCCCTGGATGCGGGCGTCAACTTCTTCGATACCGCCAACTCCTATGGCCGCGGCACCAGCGAGACCATGGTCGGGAAGGCGCTCGGCGGGTCGGGCCGCCGCTCGCGCGTGGTGCTGGCCACCAAGGTCCACTTCCCCATGGACGACGACGATCCGAACGCGCAGGGCAACAGCCGACGCCACATCATCGAGCAGTGCGAGGGATCCCTGCGGCGCCTGCAGACCGACTACATCGACCTCTACCAGGTGCACCGACCCGTGACGGACGTGCCACTGGACGAGACGCTGCGCGCGCTCGACGACCTGATTCGCGCCGGCAAGGTGCGCTACGTCGGAACGAGCACGTACCCGGCCTGGCAAGTGGTGGAGTCGCTCTGGGTCTCACGCGAGCTGGGACTCAATCGCATCATTTGCGACCAGCCGCCGTATCACCTGCTTGACCGGCGCATCGAGCGCGAGCTGGTGCCGATGGCACTGAACTTCGGCATCGGGATCATTCCCTGGGCGCCGCTGGCGGGTGGCTTCCTCACAGGGCGGTATGCCCGCGGCGCGACGCCTCCAGCGGGATCTCGCTATGAACGCAGCGTCGAAACGCAGCGCCAGCGAGGCCTCTTCACCGACGCCGCGTTTAAGGTGGTGGACGAGCTGACGGCCATCGCCAACGACAAGGGCTGCACGCCCGGCCAGTTGGCCCTGGCGTGGAACATGCGGCAGCTGGGGATCACGAGCCCCATCGTGGGACCGCGCACGCCGGAGCAGTGGGCGGAGAATCTGGGCGCGATCAACGTGGCGGTGACCGACGCCGACCGCGAGCGGCTGGACGCGGTGGCGCCGCCAGGCCGGGCGATCGCCACCTACTACAACGCCCCTTGGGGTCCGCACGAGTACCGCTGATGCGGCGGAGTCAATCGATGCGCAACACCTGGTCGTTCCCGCAAGCTTCTTCGTCATTCCGGCGGAAGCCGGAATCCAGTTCCCCAATTGCCTGGCTGACTGATCGAGAGTGCTTGGCGCCTAGGGTGCGGGCGGGTTTGAAACCCGCCCCTACGCGGCTGTGCCGGAATCCTTGGAGCAGCTAGCCATGCGCCTGCATTCCAGCCTTGAGGGCGATCGGTTTCCAGCCGGTGACCTGGGGATGTCAGCAAAGAGTTGGCGTTTTCCGTCGACGAGTACCGCGGCCGAATGCGACGCGCCTACGCCGCCGTGGACGCCGCCGGACTGGACGCCCTGCTGGTGATGAACCCGGCCAACGTTTTCTATCTTTCGGGATTTCAGACTTTCGCCGTGGACGGCGCCGCCTGTCTGGTGGTGCCGCGACACGGCGAACCGTCCATCGCGATGGATCCGCCGGAGTTCGGCAGCGCCTGGATCAGCGCGTGGTTCGACGATCTGCGCGGCTATCCGCCCGGGAGCGATCGTCCGGCCTATGCCGCATCGATGCTGGCCGAGCACGGGCTGGATCGCGGCCGCATCGGCGTCGACGACGCCAGCTGGGGACAGACGCCGGCATTTCGGGCAGGGCTGGAGCAAACTCTTCCCCACGCCGAGTTCGTCAGCGCCGGGGAGTTGTTCATCGAACTCAAGCGCCTGAAGTCACCCGCCGAGATCGAGCACATCCGCTGGGCGGCGCTCGCCACCCGGGCGGCCACCGAGGCAGCGGTCAAGACGGCGGCTGCCGGCGTGACGGACGGCGAGATCGCCGGCGCGGCCTATGCCGCCATGGCGCGCGCCGGCGGCGAGTATCCCTGCCTGTCGCCCATCGTCACCAGCGGCCGCCGCTCGGGCATCCTGCACTCCACCCACAAGCGCCGCACGCTCGAACGCGGCGACAACGTCCTGCTCGAGATCGGCGCCTGCCATCAGCGCTACACCGCGCCGCAAATGCGCACGCTGACCATCGGCTCGCCCTCCGACGAGGTCCGACGCACGGCGGATGCCTGCATCGCCGCCCTCAATGCCGTGCTAAGCGTCCTGCGACCTGGAGCGGTGGCCAGGGACGTGGCCGAGACCGGCTGGCGCGAGCTGGCCACCGCCGGCGACGACCTGGTCTTCCACGGCAATTTCGGCTACGGCATCGGCGCGGGATTTCCGCCGAACTGGGCCGACGCCACGGGGTTCATCCAGCGCGATCAGTCCACCGTGCTGGAGCCCGGCATGGTCTTCCACCACCCCATCGCCGTACGGCGGCTCGGACAGTTCGGCGTCGCGTTCAGCGAGACCAGCGTCATCACCAAGGACGGCTGCGAGGTGCTCACGCACGGCGAGCGCGCCCTCATCGAGCGCTAGTGCGTATGGACAGGCGTAGCGTGTACCCCTGCGCGTGCGGGCATGGCCGCACCGCCGTTCGTGGTGAGCCTGTCGAACCATGAACGGCGTCCTTCGACTTCGCTCAGGGCGAACGGGGGTGAATTGAATACACCGTCTTCTGGCATCCTGCATCGGACCCGTTGGAACCACCACTAGTGCCCATGGCCCACCACCGCATAGGCATCGTCTGGCCCGAGGCGGTGCAGGCTGGGCATCTCGTCGAGTTGGAGCAGTTCGTTCCGCCGGGCCTCGAGCTCGACATCGAGCCGGTGGACTCCGCGCCCGAGCTTGGACCCGAGGGCATCACGCTGGGGCACGTGGAAGGCATCGCCAGCGATCCCGCCATTGGCCGCGCGGCGCGGCGCCTCGTCCAGCGCGGCGCCCAAGCTGTGGCCTACGGCTGCACCTCGGGCAGCTACGTCCTTGGCCCCGACGGCGACGCGGCCATTGCGGCCGACATGCACACTGCCGCGGGCGTCCCGGCCACTACAACCTCCACGGCCGCGGCCGCCGCGCTGCGTGAGCTTGGCGTGCGCCGGGTCGCCGTGCTCTCACCGCACCTCGACGCGCTCAACGAGCGTCTGCGCGCCTACCTGGAATCCAGCGGATTCGCCGTGGTCAACATGATCGGCCTGAACCGGCGCGGCGACATCGAGGCCATCGAACCCGGCGAGACGCGCGATCTTGTCGCTGCCGGCGTCGACACGCCGGAGGCCCAGGCCATCTTCATCAGCTGCACGGGCCTGCGCACGGCCGCCATCATCGACGACCTCGAAGCGGCAATCTCCAAACCCATCGTCACCGCCAACCAGGCCACCCTGTGGCGCGCCGCCCAGCTCGCCGGCGCCCCGGCCACCGCGCCAGGACGAGGGCGCTTGCTCGTCGCCTCGCCCAGCTAACCGCGTTGGTCCGCAACGCCGGAGCGAGTGGAAGCGCTTCATAGCCCCAGCAGTGATGACTCCCGCGCATCGGCCATTTCATAATCCAACTTTGGATTGGCCGACACCGCCGATTTGCCGCACAAGTGCGTACGCCCGATTTGCGATGCCAAGATGGCCGCCTACGCGCGCCCGTGGGTGGAGCCGAGCATGAGCCAATCGGGTTTGGAACGAGATCCAGATCGGTCCATTGGTTCGAATCTCTCCGCCGACGTCTTCGCCGGTACTGCCGAGGTTTATGCGCGATACCGGCCTCCCTACCCGGACGAGCTGCTCGACGATCTTAGGGGGCGCGCCGATATCACGGACAAAGGCCGCTTGCTGGATTTGGCCTGTGGACCAGGACGCGTGGCGATTCCGCTGGCGGAGTACTTCCGCGAGGTCTGGGCCGTCGACCAGGAGCCGGAGATGATCGAGGTTGGGCAGTCGAGGTCCAAGCGGAAGGGCCTGGCAAACATTCGCTGGATGGTTGGACGTGCCGAGGAGATCGAGACCGCACCGGGCTCCTTCGAGCTAATCACCATCGGCGAGGCCTTTCACCGGTTGGATCAGCCGGTGATCGCCGAACGGGCCATGGCTTGGCTCGCGCCCGGCCGCTGCCTGGTGACGCTGGGGTGCTTCAGTCTGATGGTGGGCCGGGAGCCGTGGCATGACGTGCTGCGGGCGGCCGTTCGGCGTTGGACGGATCGCGGCGCCGCCGGGCAAGCCACGAGCGCCCGAGCCTCACCGCAGACTCGCGGCGCCGATCATGAAGGCGCAGTGTTGACGGGCCACGGGTTCGAGCACGTCGGCACGTTCGAGTTCCCGCATCCATACGTCTGGACGCTGGACTCGATTCTGGGGAACCTCAACTCCACTTCACGACTTTCGCGCCGTGTACTCGGCAGTGAGGCCGAGCGCTTCGACGCCGACGTGCGGCGGGCGCTGCTCGCCTTCGACTCCACCGGTCGCTACCCGGAGACGCTCCGGTTTGGGTACAGCCTGTTCAGGGCGCCGGAAGGTCGAACCTCACGCGACGCCCCTCCCAAAAGGACGCGCTAGCTCACCAGGGAGTCACCGGGAATGCAACGGGCACGGGCGTCCAATGTGGCCAACCGACGTAGCCCTCGTTTTGGGTCAACTGCGTCAGATCCGAGCCATCCGAGCCCATCACGAAGATCTCGTGGCTAAAGACGACTTTCGAATGGAATGCGATGTACCGCCCGTCGGGCGACCAAGCGGGGTTTCCGTCTGCCCCGCCGTGACGGCTCACCCGTTTCACGTCCGAGCCGTCCACGCCCATCACGTGGACTTTCCGAACCCCGTTGACTTCCGAGACGAATGCGAGGCGGCTCCCGTCGGGCGACCAATCCGCGTCCAGGTCCGCCACGTCGTTATGGGTCAACTGCGTCACGTCCGAGCCGTCCACGCCCATCACGTAGATTTCAGGGTCCCCATCGCGGTTCGAGTGGAAGGCAATTTGACGCCCGTCGGGCGACCAACTGGGCACCGCGTCCAAGGCGCCGTTGAAGGTCAGCTGCGTCACCTCGGACCCATCCGCGCGCATCACGAAGATCTCATAGTCCCCATCACGGTTGGAGAAGAACACGAGGCGGCTCCCGTCGGGCGACCAGCGGGGGGACCAGTCGATCTCACCGTTGTGGGTCAACTGCGTCAGGTTCGTGCCGTTGGCGTCCATCACATAGATTTCATAGTCCCCGTCGCGGTCGGAGCCGAATGCAATGCGGCTCCCGTCGGGCGACCACCGTGGGGCCCCGTCCCGCGCGTCGGCATGGGTCAACTGCGTCACGCTGGAGCCGTCGGGGCGCATGACGTGAATCCTGGTCTTTCCGTAAACGGGCGAGCCGAAGGCGAGCAGGGCGCCGACCGGGCGCTTCGCGGCATCGGGAATGATCACGTCGCTCAGCCGCTTCACCTTGTCCGGCACGTTCTGCAGATTCACCCGGCCCTCCGTCACACCCGGGGCCGGCACGTTCCAGATCACGAACACCGTCCGCTGTGACCGCAGCATCTGCAAGCCCTGCGGATTCCCGTTGACCTCGCGCTCTTCATACCGGATCGGCAGCCCGTAGAGGTTCAACCAATCCGGCTCGGCCAGAAATCGCTCCTTGATCGCCGGGTTCTGCTCCAGCAGCGCCAGATGGTTCCGAATGATGGCGCCGAAAGTTGCGCCCTGGTCGGCTTCCAGCACCTGGTGTGGCGGCACGTTGGGTAGCTCGACGTTGGGGTAACGGTTGGCCAGCACATCCAGCGTGTTGTAGTAGTTGATCCGCTCCTTGCCGGGATCCCACTGGAGGATGACCTTCTGGAATGCCTGCAAGGTGAACGGGCCGTTCACCCACCGCTGGCTGATCGGATAGCCAATGGAATCCGCGCTGCGCGCGCGCACGAAGTCCCACAAGGGCACGCCGTCGGCGTTCGTCACGGCAAATCCGTCGTCAGGATAGGGCGTGTCGCCGCCGGTATTCGTGAACAAGCAGCCATCGTTGAGTTCGGCGCCTACGCAGTCCAGCGCCAGCGACGTGGACGACACCGCCATCAGCGCCATCACTCCGGCGACCGCTGCCACCGCGACCATCCGGCACCGGCGCAATCGATCACGCGACAAGTACATTTCCACCCTATCCAACCCCCGCCCCACGTACGCCGAACACGCATGGTGCGTCGGTTCGAATCCGAAGGTCAACTCCGCCGCCGCGGCGGATTCGCAGCGCATTGACCGCAATCTCACATTCACGCGCCCGCAGTCCGGGACCGATCCGTTGACGGCGATTCGGGCTAGAGCTTTATGTCAATCTGCTGGCCGGTCTCCGCCGAGCGGTAGAGCGCGTCGATGATGGTGCTGGTGATGAGGCCCTGATCGCCGGTCACCAGCGGCTCGGTGCCCTCGATGATGGCGTTGACGAAGTTCTGTATCGACAGCGTGTGCGGCTTGGGCGGGTCACGCGGCGGGTATGACCCAATCGCGCGGTCCGAGCTCGGAATCAGGTCGACCAGCATCTCGCCGGTGTCCTTGAACACGCGCACCGGATGCGTGCCGGCCCTGGCGTGCCGCGCCTCGTCGAACTGCACCTCGCCGCCGCCCTTGTCGCCCGCCAGGTCGATGCCAAAGTCGTTCTCCCCCACGTTCATTCCCCAGGCGCATTCGAGCGTCATGGCGGCGCCGTTGGCGAACTTGATCAGCCCCACGGCACTCTCATCGACGTCGGTCGCCGACCGGTCCCAATCGCCCATGGGGTTGAACAATTCCTCCTGGGTGATGAGCTTGTGGAAGATCGATCCGGACGCCGACACCGCGGTGGGGAATCCCATGAGCCACAAGCCGGTGTCGAGAATGTGCACGCCAATGTCCATCAGCGCGCCGCCGCCGCTCTGCTCCCTAGTGTGGAACGCCTGGCGACCCGGGATGCCCCGTCGCCGCACGTAGCGCGCGCGGGCAAAGTAGATTTCGCCCAGCTCGCCGGCGTCGATGAAACGCTTCATGGTCTGGGCCTGCCGGATAAAGCGCGTCTGGAAGTCCACCGCCAGGATGCGCTTGGCCCTGTGCGCGGCCGCAACCATGGCGCGAGCCGAAGCCAGGTCCACCGCCATCGGCTTCTCGGTCATCACGTGGCGACCGGACTCCAGCGCGGCAATGGTCACCGGCGCGTGGTAGTCCGAATGGGTGCACACGCTCACGGCGTCAATCTCGTCCACGCCGAGCATTTGCTCCCAGCGGTCGAAGACGTGCGGGATGTCGAACTGCGCCGCCAATGCCTCGGCCCGTTCGATCTCGATATCGGCAATGGCCACAATGCGGCAGCGGTCCGGCATGCTCAGGTAGCCGGGAACGTGCGCGCCCCTGGCGACCCCTCCCGCGCCCACGATGCCAACGCCAATCTCACCCGCCATGGCACGTGCTCCTCATCAGATTCGGACAGGCCCTAGTGTCATGTGTGCGGGGCGAGGCGGCAACGTGGTTTCCCGCAAGCCACGGTGAAGCGCCCGGTTCTCGCACGTTCCGGGCGGGGAGTTGAAGGGCCGTCCCCTCACCCTGGCCCTCTCCCCAGGGAGAGGGAAGAAGACCGCTCTCCAGACTCTCCGTTGGCGAGGTTATGCGATCGTCTCCATCAAGGGAGATGGAACCAGGCGGGACAGGCCGAAGAGTCGATGCTGGCGGCGAACGCCCTAAGGAACGCGCGCTCGCAGGAACTCGTAACTGGAGCGCAGACAGTCGAACGGGTCGCGCAAGCACTGGTCCTGCTCGACGACCCACGCCTCGGTCCCGGCAGCATGGCTGGCGGCCAGGATGCGCTCCCAGTCCAGGTTGCCCTCGCCGACCGGCGCAAAGAAGGGGCGCGCGCCGGCCTCGGCGTCGCGGACCATCTCCAGGTCCTTGCAGTGCAGCAGCGGCACCCGCCCGGAAAGGCGCTCGATCAGGCTGCCCGGGTCGACGCCGGCAAACGCCGCCCAATAGACGTCGATCTCGATGGCCAGACTTGGTTCGTCGATCAGAAGGTCGAACATCGTGCGGCGGTCGGGGCCGAAGCGCAGGAACTCGTGGGCGTGATTGTGATAGCCCAGGCGCATGCCGTGCTCGCCGAGGATTTGCGCCACCAGCGCCGCCTCGCCGGCGAATGCCGCGTAGCTGTTGGGGTCGAACTTGTCGAACTCGTCGACGAAGGCGGGAATGCTGATGATGGAGCAGTCGAGCGCATAGAGCCGATCGACCACTGCTGAGGTGTTGCCACGGATCTCGCGCCACCGGGCGTGGGCGCCGACGCAGGCCAGGCCGGCATCGTCCAGCATGCGCTTCAGCTCGCGCGCCGAAATCGCCGGGTCGGGCCCTTCCAGCAGCGGCACGCCGGCCGCCTCGACGCCGTGATAGCCAATATCGCGCAGCCGTTCCAGTCCAGCGGCGAATTCCGCGGGCGATGTGACTTCACGTCGGATCGTGTAGAGGGCCGCGGCGAGCGTCACGGTCATGCCCAGTACGCGTCGCTGGTGGGCTGCTCGATGATGATCTCGCGCAGGAACCGCACCGCCTTCTCCAGGCCCTCCCGTGGCGACATCAGCGCGTCCTCGTGCTCGATGCTCAACGGCCCGTCGTAGTTCACCGTGCGCAGCGCGGTCACGATGTCGCGCCACACCTCCGCGCCGTGGCCGTAGCCGACGGTGCGGAAGATCCAGGCGCGCTCCGACGTATCGGCCAACGACTTGGTGTCCAGCACGCCATGCTTCCGCGCGATGGTGGGCTCGATGCGCGTGTCCTTGGCGTGGAAGTGGTGCAGCGCGCCCGCGCGTCCGATATCCAGAACCGCTTCCGGCACGTCGATCCCCTGCCAGAACAGGTGGCTCGGGTCCAGGTTGGCGCCGATTTCGGGTCCAACCGCGTCGCGCAGCCGCAGCAGCGTCTCGGTGTTATAGACCACGAAGCCCGGATGCATCTCCAGCGCGATCTTGTGGATGCCGTGATCGCGGGCGAACGCCGCCGACTCGCGCCAGTAGGGGATCACCTTGGTCTCCCACTGCCACTCCAGGATCGCCGGAAAGTCCGTTGGCCAGGCATTGGTGACCCAGTTGGGATATTTCGCGCCCTCGTGGTCACCGGGACAGCCCGAGAAGCCGACCACCGTTTCCACACCAAACTTCTCCGCCAGCAGGATCGCGTCGCGTTCCTCGGCGATATGCCGTTCCGCAATCTCCGCGTTGGGATGGATCGGATTGCCGTGCATGGCCAGCGCGCTCAGGTTGAGCCCACGCGACTCGATGGCCTCCTGGAACTCCGCGCGCTTCTCGTCGCTGGCCAGCAGCTCTTGGGCGTTGCAGTGCTCGTTGCCGGGATAGGCCCCGCAGCCGATTTCCAGGTCCTGCACGCCGATCGAGGACAGGTAATCCAGGGCCTCCGTCAACGGCAGATCGCGCAGCAAGACCGTCACCACGCCGATCCTCATGGGGCGTACTCGATCACGATGGGAACTCCGCCGCCCGCGGCGGACCTGGTGATGCCATCGAGGATCACGTCGCAGCGCCAGCCATCCTCGAACGTCGCGCCGTAGGGCGCCACGTCGGTGTCGTTCACGACGGCGTCCAGCAGGTGATGGATTTCATGCACGAAGGTGTGCTCCCAGCCGATGATATGTCCCACCGGCCACCACCACTCGATGAACGGGTCCTCGGGCTCGGTGATCAGCTCGCTGCGGAATCCCGGCTGGGGGTTCGACGGGTCGGGACGCAGGTGGACCTCGAGCTCATTGAGCCGCTCCAGGTTGAATCGGAGCGAGCCCTTCGAGCCGTTGATTTCGAAGATGTTGGCGTTGCGATGGCCCACGGCAAAGCGCGTGGCTTCGAGCGTGCCGATGGCGCCGTTCTTGAACTCGACCAACGCCACGAACGCGTCGTCCACGTCCACCGGCCCCTGCTCAGCCGGGTTCTCCGGCAGCGGTCGCTCCGACACGAACGTCTTGAGGCGCGCATTCACCACCGTCGGCTCCCCGACGAGGAAACGCGCCAGGTCGACGATGTGCGATCCCAGGTCGCCGAGGACGCCGCTGCCGGAGAGCGCCTGCCGCAGCCGCCACACTCGCGGATGTTCCGGGTCGGCCAGCCAGTCCTGGCAGTAGCGCGCGCGGAAGTGGTGAATTTGGCCCAGCGCTCCCTGCTCCAGCAGCAGGCGCGCCTTGCGCACGGCGGGCACGAAGCGGTAGTTGAACGCCACCATGTGCTTGCCGGGGGCGCGCCGGGCCGCATCGAGCATTTGCCGGGACTCCACCGCATTGCGGCCCATGGGCTTCTCGCACAGCACGTGCTTGCCCGCGTCGAGGGCGGCGATGCTCACTTCGGCGTGAATGTTGTTGGGGCCGCAGTTGTCGACCAGTTGGATCGATGGGTCGGCCAGCATCTCCCGCCAGTCGGCGTGGGCGCGCTCGAATCCGTAGCGACCGGCGGCCGCCTCGGCGCCCGCAAGCGAACGCGAGGCGACGCCTCGCAGCCTGGGCCGCGCCGGCGGCGGATAAGCCATGTAGGGCAACGTGCGAAAGGCATTCACATGCGCCTGGCACATGAAGCCCGTGCCGATGATGCCGACGCCGATTTCGGGGATTCCGTCGACCAAGCCGCGGCCCGCCTCGGTCGCCACGCCCGCTTCAACGTTCATGGATCGGAATCTCGCCCGCCCAACAGCCGCACTCTAGCGGAATGGCGGCGCGTTAGCCCGTGCGCTGGGGAGATAGAGTGTCGCAATGTCACAGGTCGGGGCGCCTGTGGACGCGACTTCTGACGTTCGGGAGATTCAAACATGACTGACTTTGCGATTTCGAAGCTTGAATCTGTGAACCTGCGAACGGTGTGGGCGGAGGAGGCACAGCACTTCACGCCTTGGTTGGCGCAACCCGAGAACCTGGCGCGCTTGGGCGAGGCACTTGGTCTCACGCTGGAACCGCGCGGAACCGAGCAAGCAGTCGGCGGCTTCAGCGCCGACATTCTCTGCCGCAGTCTGGACGGTGGAAGCGACGACGATTCTTGGGTCGTGATCGAGAACCAGTATGAGCGCACCGATCACGATCACCTCGGCAAGCTGCTTACCTATGCGGCAGGTCTCAACGCACGGACAGTGGTCTGGATTGCCGAAGAGTTTCGCGATGAGCATCGCGCTGCCCTCGACCTGTTGAACGCCAGCACCACGCGGGATTACGCCTACTTTGGGATCGAGATCGAGCTGTTGAGGATCGACGACTCGCGGCCCGCGCCTCGGTTTAACGTTGTCGTGCAGCCGAATGACTGGGCAAAAACAGTGCAAGCCGGAACTGGCTCGGGCGGTGAATTAAGCGAAACGCAGGCGATGCAGCTTGAGTTTTGGTCGGGCTTCTCAGAGCTCATGCAGTCGGACGGGGCCATTCCCTGCCGGCGGCCAAGGCCGCAGGCGTACATGACACACAACCTAGGAGTGTCAGGAATCAGGGTTGTTTCGTTCTTCACAACTTGGAACTCCGCCAGAGAGACTTCCTCGATTGGCGAATTGCGGGTTGCCCTAGAGTTCTTTGGACGTGATCGTCAAGCGAGGTTCGACGGGCTAGCCGAGTCAGCGGACCTGATTCACCGCGACGCCGGGCAGCCATACCACTGGCAACCGTGGGAATCCGAGAGCATCAAGAGGGTCATGGTTCGGACGGATGCGGAGCTAGAAGACCGCGATAAGTGGCCCGACTACCAGACCTGGCTGAAGACTGAAGTCGAGCGCATGTTCAGCGTCCTCGTTCCGAAGGTACGTGAGTTGGCCGGGTAAGCCGGCCCTCGGAGACTCTTGCATAGCCGAGGCAGCTTCGGATGGCACGGAGTACCCTGGGCGGCTTCAGCTTGCGCGAGGACTGGATTCCGGCTTTCGCCGGAATGACGGACTCAAAATCGCCCACTGCCCGGGCGTTCAGGCCACGCAGGGAGGCTATTGAGACGCCATACCATGGGCTTCACGTATTGGGCTCAACGTGGGCGGAGGCGAACTGACTTGAAGTCCGTATGCTTCAAGGCCCTTGCCTTACTTGGCCTGGCGACTCTGATGTTGGTTGCGTGCGGGGAAGCGGCGACGCCGGCTTCAGACGCCGAGCCGGCCGCGACGGCTGCCGCGGCCAGCGACGCGTCGGCGCGGGCGGACAGCTCGCAGGAGCCCTTCGTGATTGGCGCGCTGGACTCGCTGACTGGCGTTGGCGAGTCCTATGGCATTCCTTTTTCCCAGTCCAAGCTGATCGCGGTGGAGGAGATCAACGCCGCGGGCGGCATCAACGGACGCCCACTCAAGCTCATCATCGAGGACTCCAAGTGCACGTCGGCCGACGCCATCGTTGCGTACCAGCGGCTGACCGACGTGGAGGGCGTCAAGATCATCCTGGGCGCCACGTGCAGCGGGGCCACGCTGGGCGCCGCGCCCCTGGCCGAGCAGGAGGGCGTCGTCCTTTTCTCGGCCTCGTCCACCAGCCCTGACATCTCAGACGCCGGCGACTACATCTTCCGCACCGCCATAAACTCGCTGAAGGTGGGCGCCGACATCGGCAACACGGTGTGGGCCGACGGGGCGCGCACGATCGCCACGATCACCGAGGCCACCGACTACGCCGAGGGCGCGCGTCGCTCTGCCGTCACACAATTCGAGCAGCTAGGCGGCGTGGTAGTGGCGGCGGAGAGCTACCCCACCGAGGCCATCGACTTCCGAACCCAGTTGACCAAGCTCCTCAACGCGACCCCCGACGCCGTCCTGATCGCCGCGCAAGGCGAGGTCTCCGGCGGCACCATCATCAAGCAACTCAGGGAGGTGGGCTACGAGGGCCCGATCTACTCCGAGGTGGTTCCAACCGGGGCCAACTCCCTCGACATCGCCGGGGAAGCGGCCACCGGACTCAAGGCCGTCGTCCCCAATCCCGACCTGGAAACTGACATTGGCCGGGAATTCCTGGCCAGCTTCAACGCCCGCTACGGCGTCGCCCCGTGGCCCTGGTTCCAAGGCTCGGCCTACGACGGCGTTTACATTGCCGCTGAATGCCTGCGGCAGACCAACGACGACCAGGACGCCGACGGCTTCCGGGACTGCCTTTACAACCTGGCCTGGAGTGGGGCCATTGGCGACGACTACAGCTTCGACGCCAACGGCGACGTCGTCGGCGTGTCCCACGTGGTCATCGAGGTGCTGCCGGTGGCCGAGCGCACGGCGGAGAATCTGGGCTTCCGCGTCTTGGGACCGCCCGCCGCTCCATAGCCCCTCCGTGCCCCGTTAGCAGCGCTCGGTGGATTGCGCGCCACACGTCTCGGGCTGGCGCGACAGCCCTTCGCGTGATTCCCGCCCTCGCGGGATTGACGGAGGAGCTACGCAAGGCTCACCGAGGCGGAAACGGGTCTCGCTCGCTCAGCAACTCCTGCGATTCGCGGATGGAAAAGTCCATTCTTACCTTGTTGCCCCACAGGCTCTTGATATAAGTCAGCACGGCGATGATTTCCCCATGGCTAAGGCGGTCTCCAAATGCCGGCATTGCGCTCTTGAAGCCGGGATCGCTGGGGCTCTCGAACTGCGCGCCACCCTGGCTGACAATTCGGTACAAGAGGCCGTCCGGGTGGTGCCAGGTGTGACCGTCGCCATTGAGCGGCGGAGCCGGCAGGGTGCCGTCGTCGTTGGCAACGTGCCAGTTGGCTTGGCCTTCGCCGTCGGCTCCGTGGCAGGTGGCGCAGTTCGCCGCGAATATAACTTGACCCGTGGGAGGCACCGGCGCCGTGACGAGGGCGCTGGCTGAAACCCCGCGATCGTCAGGCCCGCAGGCGGCGAGCAAGGACGAGACGAGCGCGAATGCGGCAAGAGCGCCCGCGCCGAGCTTCAGCGGCACGACGACCGAGCGAATCCGTCGTGCCACCGGCACCCGCATCCTTCGGGGCAATCTAGGTCGCTGCATCGAACGTCAAGACCTGGGATTCGTCCGCGTGCTCTGCCTCAGCAGACAGTCTCGAAGGCATCGCCGTCGAATATGCCGGCCTCGCGCTGGAGTTCCCGGACATAGCAGATAATCTGCTCGACTTCGTTCGCCGTGACGGTCGCGACCGGAAGCATGTCGCCGAACGTCCAGTGGTGTTGCCGGACTCCTTGAGCCACCGCCCGGCGAAAGCTGAAGTCCGAGTGATGGCCCGGGTGGTAGATCCGGTCGATGAGCGTCGGGCCCTGCGTGGTGCCCGCGGCGCTTTCGCCGTGACAGAGGGCGCAATTGGCGTTGAACAGATCCTCGCCCGCAATTGCTGTCTCGGACAATGCAGGCTGCGCGGTCGCGACCGCCACGACGTGGGAGGCTTCGGTTGTCACGGGGGTTGATTCCCGGGTGACATGCGGCGGCTCGCCTGTGTCGCCGCATCCAGTCACCACGAGCAGCACGATCGCCGCGACGAGCATTGAGGCGACCGCCCGACTGCCTCCCGCTCCGATCTTCGCCATCGCAATGCCTAGCGTCGCATGCACGCCGACAGTCACGGCAGAGCCGCGAATCGTGAAGGACGTTGCTCTGGTCATGCGGGGTTAGTGCGGAGCAAGAAGCTCACGCCTTTCTTGAGACTACCATCGCCCGTGAAGTCGTCACAATAGCAACTGAGTTGCACTCCTTGCATATTGCGCTCAATTGTAAATTTATCTTTATATTGCTTCGTTTCACCGGATTGCGAGAATCCGAATTGACCTGTTAGCGTGTGCCTGCGCAATGGCGGCGTCGTGTGCACTGGAAAGGGCGATGAGGACCGTGAATTCAAGCATGCTGATCGGAAGCAAAGGCACGGGTCTCGCCCTGATGGCGGGCGTCATCCTCACAATCGTGGCGGGCTTGTTCTTTCCCGGCGGTCCTTTTGTCAGCCCGGTGGACCAGACGGACTTCGCCGCGGCGATCGTTCCCCTGGGTGAGCAAGCCGCGTTGGGTCACGTGATGACCATGCTGATCGTCCTCGGCATGCTGTTCTACGCCTACGGCTTCACCGCCCTCTACCGTCTCGGCAACGGTGAGCGGTCCTTGGCGAGCACGGCCTTGCGACTTGGGGTCGTCACCAGTCTGTTCGGCTGGGGCGTGTTCGTTCTTGGCCTGGCCCAGCGGCACATGGTGATTTACCTGATGCAGCGCAGCCTGGATTCGTCCGAGACCGCCGAAGCGCAAGCGCAGCTCGCGCAATTCGCCTTGGACGTTCAGATCGACATTGCCGGATTGCTCATGGGGTTCTTGTGGCTCTATCCCGTCGCATCGGCCCTGACCGGGATTGGGCTGGCCGGACGGTTCCGCAGCCTGAATGCCTTCAAGCTCGCGTCCTACGTGCTGGTCATCATCGGAGTGGGCGCCATCATCAACTTCTTGATCGCGCTGCTCGCTCCCGGCCTTGACACCGTCACGCTGCTGCTAGTGAACAACGTCTTCCAGATGATCGGCGCCCTTGCCCTGTTCGTCATCGGGCTGGGGCTGTATCAGGGTCGGCGCGAGCTTGTCCCCGCCGAGGAGGCTTCCGGCTAGGGCCGCGCCACCGTCCGACGGTCGGCTTTCCGCCGGGGCGCCGCTTTGGGACAATGCCCGTCGCGGTGAACACGCGGAGGTTGGTGCGTGATGTGGCGGGCAGTCTTGGTCGCGTTGGCGTTCGTCGCGCTCTTGGCCGCTTGCGGCGAAGGCGCAACGGAACCAGCTGGATCGACGGGATCGACTCAATCGTCGGACGGGGGGCCCTACGACGCCTACCCGGCGATGGACAATATTCCCAAGGGCGAGCCTTGGGTGATCATTGCCACCAACCACGGGCGCATGAGCTTCGCGTTGTTCCACGAAGAGGCGCCGCTGGCCGTCAACAACTTCATCTTCCTCGCCAACGAGGGCTACTTCGACGGCGTAACCTTCCATCGCCTGATTCCAGGATTCATGGTTCAGGGCGGCGATCCCAGCGGCACCGGCACGGGCGGACCGGGCTACAGCTTCGAGATCGAGCCGCCGCAGCGGCCCTACATCCGCGGTGGGCTGGCCATGGCCAACAAGGGCACGCCTGACTCCAACGGCTCCCAGTTCTTCATCATTCTGGATGACCTCACGGCGCAAGACCGCCTGCCCGCAGACTTCACGCTTTTCGGCCAGCTCAAGGACGATCACAAACCATCGGTCGCTACCTTGGAGAAGATCGAGGCGGTGCCGGTGGCCGAGGGATCGGACGGTGAGGGGTCCGTGCCACAACAGGAAATCAAGATCTTGTCGGTGACCGTCGGGGCCAAGTTCGACGACGGCTGCTCGGCCACCTGGTCCGCCTGCTAGGGGTCTAGGAACCGCCCGACCGGCGTCGAATCCAGCTTCGCCGCGGCCTGTCTCGGCGCCTGCGCCCAGGCAGTAGCTTCGAGCGTCGCGCGCAGGTCATGTCGCGCCCCACAACGGCTCGGTTTCAACCGGCGGGCGCGATCACTTTCGACGTGCTGATCGGGAAGTATTTCTGACCCTGCGTGAGCGGTCCGAACGGCCCGAACGCCACGAACGCCTGATACGCGGGGTAGCGCTCGTCGCGCAGGTCATGCCCCAGGAGGTAGAGCTTCACCGGGTGCGCGGCATCATCGGGGTGATATTCGAGCACCGCCGCCTGGAAGTACTGTCGAATCACGCCAGGCGCAGCGTCGGGGATGCGAAGTACCGCCCGCGGATCGTTGTCGTAGCGCGCCTCGGTTTTCGGATAGCCGAAGGTTTCCACGCCGCCCATGGCGGTGAAGAAGTCCAAGAATCCGATGGGCGTCCCGTCAACGGCATAGTTCGACACCCGGTGCCCCCACGGGCCCAGCAACTCGCCGGATTGGTGGCTCAGAAGGTGCGGCTCCACGCCAAGGTCGGGAGCGCCCTCCGCACCGCCGCCGAGGTAGTCCCAGGCGAGGCGACGCTCGACCACGTACTGGCCGTCGCGCACGTGGCAGTCCACCACGCCACGCTGGTAGTACTGGGTCAGCGTTCCGGACTGCTCCACCAGGACCTCGGAAATCGCGTGGCCCCAACGCTCGAGCCCGTTCGTAGCCTCGTAGTAGCTCAGGAAGCCGCACTCATGCTCGCCCCCGTCGGCCAGCGTCAGGGTTAAGTCGGGGATGTTGTGCGAGAGGTGCCGGTCGGGGCTGCTGTGCAGGACGCGACCCACCCGCAGCCCGAGCTTTGAGGCCGGCGCCGGGCCCGGCGCGGTGGTGGACGGTCGCGGGGGCGCCGTGGCAGCCGCCAGCCGAAGCCGCTCGGGGGTGTAGACCTGACCGACGCTCAACGCCGTGGCGGGCCCGAAGCTGGCGATGGTGGTATGGAGCTGACTTGGATACAGCCGGTTGCGCACGTCGTGGCCGAGCAAGTACATCTTGACCGGCTGTGTCGGGTCGTTCGGATGCAGCTCCAGCACGGCGGCCTGGAAGTACTGCCGGATCACCGCAGCATCGGTGCCCGCGATGCCCAGGACCGCCCGCGGGTCGTCGTCGTAGCGCGCCTCGGTCTTCGGATTGCCGAAGCTATTCACGCCGCCCAGCGCGGTGAAGAAGGCGAAGAATCCGGTGAAGGTCCCGTCCACCGCGTAGTCCGACACACGGTGCCCCCAGGGTCCGTGCAGCTCGCCGGGCTGATTGCTCAGCAGGTGCGGCTCGACCCCAAGATCGGGTGCGCCCTCGGCGCCGCCGCCGATGAAGTCCCACGCCAGGCGTCGCTCGACCAGTCGCCCGCCGTCAGTCTCGTGGCAGTCCACGACCCCACCCTGGTAGTACTGCGTGAGGACGCCGGGGTATTCCTCGAGCACCTCGGAAATGGCGTGGCCCCAGCGGGCGACGCCCTGCGTGGCCTCGTAGTAGCCCAGAAAGTCGCACCGCTGCTCCGACCCATCGGGCAGCTTCAGGCTCAGGTCGGGGATGTTATGGGCCAGGTGGGCATCCGGCGCGCTGAACTGCACGCGGTCCACACGAATCGTGCGCGCGGACGGCCTCGCCGGACCGGGCGGCGGGGAGGTGATCGGCGACCCGAGCGGCGGGGCCCTCACCGGATTCGCCACCACGTTTTCCACGATGAATATCTGGCCCACCTCAAGCGGCGGCGCGGAGGCGAAGCTGGAATACAACTTGTAGGACTCGTTGGGATAGCGCCGATCCCGCAGGTCGTCGCCCAGCAACCGCAGCATCACCGGCGTCAAGGTGTCCGGATGGAACTCCATGACGGCCGCCTGGAAGTACTGCCGGATGAAGCCCTCCGTGGCTGCCGCGATGCCCAGGCGCCGCCGTGGATCGTTGTCGTAGCTCGCCTCGGTCTTGGGATAGCCGAACGAGGGCACGCCGCCAAGCGTCGTGAAGAAGCTCAGGAACCCGGTGTAGGTGCCGTCCACGGCGTAGTCCGACACCCGGTGCCCCCAGGGACCGAGCAGTTGTCCGGGCTGATCGCTCAGCAGGTTCGGTTCGAAGCCCAGGTCTTCGGAACCGTCGATCCCGCCGCCGAAGTGGTCCCAGGCCAGCCGACGCTCCATCAGCCAGGCGCCGTCGCGCTCATGACAATCCACCACCCCGCGCTGGTAGTACTGCGTCAGGAAGCCGGGTCGCTCTTCCAGGACCTCGGATGTCGTGTAGCCCCACCGGGCCAGCCCGCCGGTGCTTTCGTAGTGCGTCAGGAAATTGCAGGTGGTCTCGGACCCATCCGCCAGCGTCAGCAGCAGGTCGGGGATGTTGTGCGCCAGGTGCACGTCCGGCACCTCATACCGCACGCGCACGACCCGCAGCACGAGGGTGGAGGGCAGCCGCGGAAGGGTAGGCGTCAATCCTGGCTGCTGCGCCGCCAAGTCAACGATCTGCTGTGGCTGCAGGGTTGTCGACTCGCCTTGGGTGGTGGTCGACTCCGTCGAGGCCGCCACGACGTTCACCTGCTCGCTTGCCGCTTGCTCCTCGGTCTGATCGCTATCGGCCCTGACCGTCAGGATGATGTGGGGTATATGTTCGGCGCGAAGCGGCCCGAAGCTCCCCGACGCCGTCGTCGATGCACCGGCGGCCAGGTTGCCCAGCGATTGCCACGCGGCATTCGGATCCGCCGTCGTGTCGCGCCAGGTCACGCCGGTGAGGGGCTGGGTTCGGGTGTTGCTGACGGTCACGGTGTACGACAGCGTATGGCCCACCTCAAACGGTCCCTCGGGCACGGTCAACAGCAGGCCGAGGGGGGACTGTGTGTCCAACGTCGGCGCGCCCGGCGTTGACGCGCCCGACGGTGTGTTGCTCGGTGTGCCGGGCGTGCTGGGCGTCCCCGGCGTCGAGGGGGAAGATGGCTCTTGCCCGACCCGATTGCTCACCGTGTGATCGGTGATCGTTGCGACGTCGTTGCCGGCCGGATCCTGTATCACGCCTGAGTCATCGCCGTCGGTCAGATCGGTGTAGGTGAAGGTGATGCTCTGGCCGGCGGTCACGACGGTATCCAGCCCCAGAATCACCGTGCGTCCGCGCACCGTGACCGGCGAACTCGACGAGAGATCCACCGCTTCGTCATCCACCGTCACCGTAAAATCGCTCGACAACGGGACGCTGGTGCTGTCCAGCACCTCGCTGAACGTCAGGATGATTCGCCCACCGTCCGTCGATGTCTCGGCGCGATCGAGCGTGGGCGCCTGCGTGTCTTCAACCGTGGAGTTGTTCGTGACCGGCTCGGTGAGGCTGGCCGCGTCGTTTCCGACCGAGTCCTGAATCGCGTTGGCGTCGTCCACGCCGGCGGTGGGATCGGTGTAGATCACGGCGACCGTTTCGTTGACCGAGATCGCGCTCCCGAGGTCCAGGGTCACAGTCTTTCCGGTAATGGCGACCGCCGAGACTGTCCGCCGTTCGCCCTGCACCGTGACCGCGAAGTCGCTGGTCCTCGGCCCGCGCTGGGAATCCAGGTCCTCGTCGAACGTCAGGACGATCTTGAGCCCGTCGCTCGTCGTTGCCGCGCTCACGAATTCAGGCGCCCGCTCATCGGGAACCGTGGACGCGTTCGTGACCGCTTGGTCGGTCAGACTGGCCGCGTCATTGCCTGCGGGGTCCTGTATCGCGTTGGTGTCGTCGACGCCGTCGGTGGGATCGGTGTAGCCCACCGTCACGTCCTGGTCGGCGGTGACCGCGTTGGCCAGTCCCAGCATCACCGTGCGACCACGGACCGACACCGGCGAACTGGACGCAAGATCCGCGGATGCTTCATCCACCCTGACCGCGAAGTCGTTGGACGACGGGGTGTTTGTGCTGTCGAGCACCTCGTCGTAGGTCAGGACGATCGTGCCGCCGTCGCTTGAAAGCACCGCCCGCACGAAGCCCGGCGGCGTCGTGTCGGCGACGGTGGAGGCGTTGGTCGCGGTCTCGCTGAGACTGGCCGCGTCGTTGCCTGCCCGGTCCTGAATCGCGTTGGCATCGTCCACGCCGGCGGTGGGATCGGTGTAGGCCACGGAGACCGTCTGGCCGGTCGTGATTGCGGCCCCGAGACCGAGCTCAACCGTCTTCCCGTTCACCGTCACCGCCGAGGCTGCCCGTTGTTCCCCTTGCACCTTGACGCCGAAGCTGGCCGTTCGCGGTCCGCGCTGGCTGTCGAGGACTTCGTCGAAGGTCAGGATGATTTTGAGGCCGTCGGTCGACGTAGCCGCGCTCACGAATTCCGGAGCCCGGTCGTCGGGGACGGTGGACGCGTTCGTGACTGTCTGGTCGCTGAGCGTGGCCGCGTCATTGCCGGCCGGATCCTGGATTGCGGCGCTATCGTCGCCGGTCGAGGGATCGGTGTAGGTCACGGTGACCTCCTGACCCGCGGTCACCGCGCTCTCCAAGCCCACCACCACCGTCCGACCGCGCACGGTTGGCGCGGAGATTGTCGAGAGCGTCACCGACACACCGTCAACCTTGACCGTGAAGTCGCTGTTCGCCGGTCCGCTATCGGCGTCCAACACCTCGTCGAAGGTGAGCGTGATCGTGCCGCCGTCGCTCGAAAGCACCGCCCGCACGAAGCCCGGCGGCGTCGTGTCCTCGACGGTGGAGCCACTCACGTTCGACAGGCTCAAGCTGGCCGCGTCATTGCCGGCCAAGTCTTGGATGGCCTTGGCGTCGTTGACGCCGGCGGTCGGATCCGTATAGGTCACCGCGACGACCAGGGCCGAGGTGATGACACTGGCCATCCGCAGCTTGACGTCAGTTCCGTTGACCGTGACCGTCGAGACTTCCCGCCGCTCGCCTTCCGCCGACACCACGAAGTCGGCAGGCGTCGGTCCGTTGCTGCCGTCCAAAGTTTCGTTGTAGGTCAGCGTCAGGGTCAGCCCGTCGCTGGACATCTCGTCGCGCACGAACTCGGGCGGAGTCACATCGGGTACCGCCGATGAATTGGTGACCGATTGGTTGGTCAGCGTGGCCGCGTCATTGCCCGACGGGTCCTGAATCGCGTTGGTGTCGTCATTCGCGGTGGGATCGGAGTAGGTCACTCTCACGTCTTGGCCTGCCGTCACCGTGCTTCCCAGCTGCAATTCGACGTCCCGGCCGCTGCCGGCAATCGAAGCAACGATCACCGACTGGCCGGCCACGGTGACGGCAAAGTCGCTGGTCGACGCCCGGTTCGTGGCGTCGAGCACCTCGTCGTAGGTGAGAGTGAGCGTGAGGCCGTCGCTCGACATGGCCGCCCGCACAAACGTCGGCGCCGTGTTGTCCGTAGCCGTCGAGGCATTGGTCACCGAAGTCAGGGACAGATCGGCCGCGTCATTCCCGGCTCGGTCCTGAATCGCGTTGGCGTCGTCGACGCCCGACGTCGGATCGGTGTAGGCCATCTGGACCGGTTGGCCCGTGGTGATCGCACCGCCGAGCCCCAGCTCAACCGTCTTTCCGGTGACGCTCACGGAGGAAATGTCGCGCGGTTCGTCGTGCACCGTGACCTGGAAGTTCCCGGTTACCGGCTTATTCGCGCTATCCAAGATCTCGTCGTAGGTCAGGGTGATCTTGACGCCGTCGGTGGATGTCGTGGCACTGACAAACTGCGGCGCCGTCTCATCGAGCACCGTCGACGAGTTAGTGACTGCCTGGCTGACGAGACTCGCGGCGTCGTTGCCGGCCGGATCCTGGATCGCGTTCGTGTCGTCGGTCGCGCTCGGATCGGTATAGGAGACCTTTACTTCCTTCAGTGACGGCACCAGATTCACCAGGAACAGCAAGACTTCCCGGCCCTGCACGTCGACGCTGGATATCTCACTCGAATCCCCGTCAATCGTCACGGCAAAGTCGCCGGTCGCGGGCTCGTTCGTGTCATCCAGCACTTCGTCGTAGGTCAGCGTTAGCGTCCAGCCATCGCTGGCAAGCACCGCCCGCACAAACGTCGGCGCCGTGTTGTCGGCAGTCCCCGACACGTTGGTGACGATCTGCGCCGTCAGGTCGGCTGCGTCATTGCCCGCCCGGTCCTGGATGGTATTCGCGTCGTCGACATTTGCCGTCGGGTCGGTATAGGCCACCGTGACCGACTGGCCCGACGTGACCGCCGCGCCCAGCCCCAATTCAACCGTCTTGCCGACCACGGTCACCATGGAAATGTCTCGATCTTCCTCCTGCACCTCGACCGTGAAATCCGCCGTCGTGGGCTTGTTCATGGCGTCCAGAATCTCGTCGTAGGTCAGGATGATCTTGGCGCCGTCGCTTGACGTCGTCGCGTTTTGAAACACCGGCGCCGCTTCGTCGAGCACCGTCGAGGCGTTCGCGACCGCCTGGTTGACCAAGTTCGCCGCGTCGTTGCCGGCAATGTCCTGAATCGCGTTGGAATCATCGTCACCGGTCGGATCGGTGTAGCTCACCGTGACGTCCTGGAGCGACAGCACGCCCGTGCTCAACCCCAGCACCACCGTCCGGCCGCTCAGCGTCGCGTGCGAGGGTTCCGCTCCCACGCCATCCACGGTGACCGTGAAGTCCGAGATCGCCGGCCCGTTGCTCCCGTCCAGCACCTCGTCATAGGTCAGCGTGATGGACAGGCCGTTGCTGGACATCACCGCGCGCACGAAATTGGGCGCCGTGCTGTCAGTGGCCGTGGACACATTCGTGACCGGTTCGTCGATCAGGCTGTCGGCGTCGTTGCCGGAGCGGTCTTGAATCGCGTTGAGGTCATCGATGCCGCCCGTCGGATCGTTGTAGGTCACCGTGACCGTCAGGCCAGTCGTAATCGTGCCGGCGAGCTTCAGCTCAACCGTCTTCCCGCTCACGGTGACCATGGCAACGTCGCGGCGCTCGCCCTGCACCATGAGCTGGAAGTTGGCGGTGGCCGGGCCGTTCGCCCTGTCCAACACCTCGTCGTAGGTCAGGGTGATGGTGGCGCCATCGGTCGACATCGCCACGCTCTGAAAGACCGGCGGCGCCTGGTCGAGCACGGTCGAGGTGTTCGTGACCACCTGATCGACGAGGCTGGCGGCGTCATTGCCGGCAGCGTCTTGAATCGCATTGGCGTCGTCGTTGCCGGTTGGATCGGTGTAGCTCACGGCGACGTCTTGCAGCGCCCGCACCTCCGTGGCCAGCGTCAGGACAACCGTGCGGCCGTCGAGCTCCACCTGTGAGGGCTCGGACGCGTCGCCGTCGACCTCGACCGAAAAGTCGCTGGTCGCGGGACCGGCAACTTCGTCCAGCACTTCGTCGAAGACGAGCGTGATGCCGAGGCCATTGGTGGACATCGCCGCTCGCAAGAACCCGGGCGGGCGGTTGTCCTGGGCCGTCGACGTGTTGGTGATCGCGTGATCAATTAGATCGGCCGCGTCGTTGCCGGCGCGGTCCTGGATCGCGTTGGGATCATCGCCCGAGGTGGGATCGAAGTAGCTGACCACGACCGATTGCCGCTCCGTCACCGCGCTGGACAAGCGCAGCTGGACCTCACGGCCGCTGACATTGACGCTCGAGACGCCGCGCGTCTCGCCCTCCACCGTGACCACGACGTCCGTGGTGCGTGGCCCGGCACCGCTATTCAAAACCTCGTTGTAGGTGAGGGTGATGGTGTTTCCGTCGGTCGAAATCGCCGCGCTTTCAAAGGTGGGGGCGACCTGGTCGTCGACCGTCGACTCGTTCGTGACCGCGGTCTCCAGCAGGTCGGCCGCGTCGTTTCCGGCGCGGTCCTGAATCGCGTTGGCGTCGTCGCTCGACGTTGGATCCGCATAGGCCACGGTCACGCCCTGGTGCTCCGTAACCGCGACGCCCAGCCCAACGCTGACCTCCCGGACTCGCACGCTCACCGACGAGACCGTGACCTCGCGGCCGTCAACCTTGACCGTGAAGTCGGTGGTCGCGGGCCCGTTGGAGCTGTCCAACGACTCGTTGTAGGTCAGGACGATGGTGAGACCGTCGCGCGACAACTCCGCCGCTTCGAACGTGGGCGGGACGTCGTCGCTCGACGGCGGTTCCGCATCGGGCTGACCGCGGGGGCAGACGTTGCCGCTGGTCCACCGCACGATTTCGATATTGCTGAAGCTCGCGGGCCGATCCGCCGCCTCGGTATTCAGCTTGTTGTTGTCGAGCAGCAGAATCCGAAGGCTGGAGAGGTCCCCCAACTCGCTGGGAGCGTTCCCGGTCAAGAGGTTGCACGAAAGGTTGATGTGCTCGAGGGGCTTGTTGTCGTCATCGACCGATGTCGACAGGTTGCCCAGCTCGGCGGGAATACTCCCGCTCAACCCGTTGTCATCGAGGCTGAGACTCTCGAGATTCAAGAGATTGCCCAGCTCCGGCGGAATCGCGTCGCTCAGCTCGTTGCGCGCCAGGCTCAGGTATTCGAGGTTTTCCAGGTCGCCCAGGTCCGCCGGAATCGAGTCGTTCAGCCGGTTCGAATCCAAGGCCAACTGCCGGAGCTTGGTGAGGTTGCCCAGTTGCGGCGGGATTGAGCCACTCAACTGGTTCTCGCTCAGGAACAGTTCCTCCAGATTGCCCAGGCTGCCGAGCTGCGACGGGATCGGGTTTTGCAATCCGTTATGCGACAGGTCGAGATGTTCGAGCGCCGAAAGATTCCCCAGCTGCGATGGAATCGAACCGCTCAGCTTGTTGCTAGAGGCGTTCAGCGACTCCAGCTTCGAGAGACTCCCCAAGGCCGCGGGAATGCTCCCGGTGAAGTTGTTGGTGGCGAGGCCAAGCTGAGTCAGCGCCCCGAGGTTGCCCAGCGCGGCCGGGATCGACCCGGAGAAGTTGTTGTCGTCGAGCACCAGCCCCGTCAGCGAACTCAGGTTCCCCAAGCTGTTCGGGATCGGGTTGCTGACGGAGGCCGGTGGCGGGCTGCCTGAAACCGGGTGGGATTGCAGGCCGAGGTAGTTCCGATCCAGCGAAAGGTGCTCCAACGAACTCAAGCTGCCGAAGTCGCTGGGGATTCCGCCGCTCAACTGGTTGAGGGTCAGGCTCAGACGGCTCAGATTGATCAGGTTGCCGAGCCCCGTGGGGATGCTGCCGGTGAGCGAGTTCTGGTCCAGGCGCAGCTCTTCCAGATTGGACAAGTTGCCCAGCTCGGACGGAATGGACCCGGTCAGTCCAACCCCCCACAGATACAGAAGCTGCAAGTTCGGCAGACTGCCCAATCCAGCGGGGACCGTCCCACCGAGGGTCAGCAGGTTGGACTCGGTAAACGGTTCGACCGTGGGGTAGAGCTGAACCGTCGAAACTCCGCTGTCTTGCGAGGCGAGAATCCCGTCCCAATGCTCCATGTCCAGGGTCTCCGACCAATTGAGTACACCATTGGGATCCAAAGAGTCCTTGAGGTCGATGAGCGTGCGGCAGTCGCGGATCAGCGCGGCGCTGGCCTGCGAGCCGCAGTGGCTGCTAGCGGCAGCTTGCGGCGCGACGCTCCACAGGGCGGCCAGCAATGCCAGCCCGGCAATGGCCGCCGGCATGAGAAGACGGCGTAACGACTGAGCGGCGCGCCCGGGATGGGGTGCGGCGCTCAGCATGGGGCCCTTTGAGCAGCTAGAGAGTTTCGAGAGGCAGGGGCGGGCGCCCCGAGATGGCCGCGGGCGCAGAACGGGACTCCCGTTGCCCACTCCGACAGGAAGTGCCTCCCTGGCTGCGCCTACCGGCCCATGTGCTTGAGTCCGCAGCCTCGGGAAGCCAGCCTATCCTGGGTGCATAAGTACCGTCAATTGATAGATGTGATACGACCGGCTGTATCCGACTAGTCTGAGTACGGTCGGAGTGGTCGAATTGGTATGACCGTCGCAGGTTGATTAGCACCGTCAGTGACAGACCTCAAGACCTTGACGCCTGTCACCTCGCGGACCTAGGGCGACACTCTGAGTCCGCCCGGCCTTGGCGCCGACCCCGTCGATTCGTGGCTGGGACCGCTCTAGAGGACGGTCTTGGGTCGCTCCTTGGTCGGATCGAGGAAGGGCACGCGCACGACCTCGGCGTCCACGAGACCATCCTTCGGGAGCCCCACCTTTGCCCGGGTGCCTCGCTTCCAGTGGGTGGGCGGCATGACCGCCAGCGCGATGTTGGCCCCGACGTTTGGCGACCAGAACGCGCTGGTGACGTAGCCCACGTCGCGTCCGGCGTCGGCGTCCTTGACCAGGTAGAAGTCCTCGTTGTACCAGGTGATCGGCTCGCCGCCGACCTTCAATCCGACCAGGCGCTGCGTCACGCCCTCCGCCTTGATCCTGGCCAGCGCGTCCTTGCCGATGAAATTGTCCTTGGTCAGGTCCACCTGCCATCCGAGCCGCACTTCGTAGGGGTTGTTTTCGATATCCAAGTCCTGGCCGTAAGACAGGATTCCAGCCTCCAAGCGCCGGATGTGGCTGGGGGCGATGACGCGCAGGTTGAACTCCTTGCCCTGTTCCAGGATGTACGGCCAGACGTCGTCGGCGTGGAGCATGGCGTCGTGCAGGTAGATCTCGAAGCCGATCTCGGCGGAGAAGCCGGTGCGTGAAATCGTGACCGCGTGGCCGTTCAGCGTCTCGTGCAGCAGGCCGTAGTACGGGATTTGCCGCACGTGCGGGCCGAACATCTTCTCCAACAGCGGCGCCGACTTGGGTCCCTGGATCTGCACCGGCGCAACGTCGATCTCATTGATCGCGACGTCGTAGCCGGCGTTGGCGTTGACGCCCTGCGCCCAGAGGAGGACGTCGGAGTCCGAAATGCTGAACCAGAACTCGTCGTCGGCGACTCGCAGCAGCACCGGGTCGTTGATGACGCCGCCGTGCTGGTTGCACAGAATCACGTAGCGCGCCTGCATCGGCGGCAGGAGGGCGTGAACGTCGCGCGTGATCAACAGGTTGACGAAGTCGGCGGCGTCCGGGCCCTTGACCTGGATCTGACGCTCGACGGCCACGTCCCACATGCTGACGTGCTGCGTCAGGTAGCGGTATTCCTCGAGGAGCCCGCCGTCCTCGGGTCTGACGTACGCGCGCGGGTGGTAGAGGTGGTTGTAGGTGGTGTAAGCCCAGCATCCGGCGGCCTTCGATAGGTGCCACCACGGAGATTTCCTGATCCGGGTGGAAATGAGGATTCGGGCATCGCTGTTCCCGCTCTGCCGCAGGTTGATCGGCACCCGACGCCGCTTGAGTCCGTCGATCACCAGCGATTGCGTCACTTCGGGACCTCCAGTCTCCGCCGGACATTGCACCGATTCTGGACTCCGCCAACCGCCAGGGTGCCAGTGTGGCTCACGCCCTCACCCTGCTGCCGTCCGGATCGTAGAGCGGATCGTTCGCCACGGTCGCGGGCAGCCGCTCGCCAAAGTAGAGGATGTCCACCCTCGTTCCCGCCACGGCATGGGTGATGGGGAGATAGCCATACGCGATGCCGCGGCCGATGGAGTTACCGTAGTTCGCGCTGGTCACGTAGCCCAGCACGCAATCGCCGTCCATGAGGGGCTCCTTGCCCATGGCCACGCGGTTGGGGTCGTCTAGCGTGACGCAGCACAGGCAGCGGGTGATGCCCTGCGCGCGTCGATCGCTGAGCGCCTGCTTGCCGATGAACTCGCCCTTCCGCATTCGCACCGCGAATCCCAGGCCCGCCTCGTATGGGGTGTACTCCGTATGGATGTCGCTGCCCCACAGCCGATAGCCCTTCTCCAGCCGCAGCGAGTCGAAGGCGCCGCCGCCCGCCGCGATCAGGCCGAACGGCCGGCCCGCGTCCCAGAGCGCGTCCCACAGCCGCAACCCATGCTCGACAGGCGCGTAGATCTCCCACCCAAGTTCTCCCACGTATGAGATGCGCAGCGCCAGCGACGAAACTCCGCCCACGGTGATTGGCTTCGCGGTCATGTAGGGAAACCCGGCGTCGCTGGCGTCGTCCTCGCAAACGCGTTGGAGCACGTCTCGGGCTCTCGGCCCCCACAGACCCACGCAGCAGCGCTCCGAGGAGACATCTGCCACGCGCACCGAGCCGCCCTCCGGCAGATGCGACCGGATCCAGTCCAGGTCATGCGGTCCCGTGGCGCCAGAGGTGACGACCAGGAAGCGCTCCGGGCCGAGCCGCGTGACCGTGAGGTCGCACTTGATGCCGCCACTCGGCGTGAGCATGGGCGTGTAGGTGATCGACCCAACCGGCTTGTCCATCTGGTTGGACGCGAGGCGCTGCAGGGCCCCGAGCGCCCCCGGGCCGGTCAGCTCGAACTTTGCGAACGGGCTGAGGTCGAATAGGGCCGCGCGCTCACGGGTGGCCGCATGCTCGGCCGCCGCGGTGGGCGACCATTCACGCGCCGCCCAGCCGGTGCGCGATGCGCCGGCGACGTCAACTGAGTCGAGCAGGTCCCGGTTGGCGTCGTACCACTGCGGGCGCTCCCAACCGGCGCTCTCGAAGAACACGGCGCCCAGCTCCCGTTGCCGCGCAACGAAGGGCGTCAAGCGGATGTTGCGGGGGCTCTCCATCTGCTGGCGCGGGTGAATGATGTCGTAGACCTCGCGGTACTGCTGCGCGGCGCGCTGCCGCACATAGGGGCGGCTCACCGCATGGGGATGGAAACGCCGGATGTCGCACTCCCGCAGGTCGATGGTCGGCTCGCCGTTCACTATCCACTCGGCCACCGCCTTGCCCACGCCTCCGGCATGGGTGATCCACACGGCCTGCGCCGACCAGAAGCCGGGCACCTGGGGCGATTCGCCGAGCACGGGAAAGCCGTCGGTGGTGAACGAGAACATGCCGTTGAGCTCCCGCGTCAAGCCCGCGCCTTCCAGGCTGGGAATCACCTCGCCCGCCGCCGCCAGCCCGAGCTCGAAGTGCTCGGGCGCGAACGGCATTTCGGCCGGCGGGATGGGGCCGTGCCCGTGTTCGCGGATGTCCTCCGCTTCGACCAGCAGCGGATCGTGGAGGTATGAGCCGATGCCCATGGCCGCCCTTTCTTGCCGGAAGTACAGGGCTTTGTCCTGGTGGCGCACGATCGGCAGCGAAATCTCCTCAGTGCTGCCGGCCAACTCCGGCAGCGGAGTCGAAACCGCATAGAGGTGCTGCATGGGCGAGAGCGGAATCGGCACGCCGGCCAGTCCGCCGAGCCGCGGCGCCCAGATGCCGACGGCGGAGACCACGAGGTCCGTCTCGATGTCGCCCCGGCTGGTATGCACCCCGGCAATGCGGCCGTTGGCTATCTTGAATCCGGTCACCTTGACGTTGCCGAAGAACACCGCTCCGTTTCGCTCCGCCTCGCGCGCCATCGCCTCGGCCGGCCGGGTCGCCCGCGTCTGGATGTCCGACGGGACGTACATGGCCCCCAGCACGCGCTCCGAAAGGAGCGGGAAGAGTCTGCGCGCCTCGGCGGCGCTGAGCAGGTGGGCCTCCACGTCCCAGCTCAGGCCATATCCAACCTTTCGTTTCAGGTCGGCGAGTCGCTCGGGCGTCCAGGCCACCTCCAGGCTTCCCACGGTCTTCGCGCAGGGAATGCCGTCGAGCTCCATGCGCGTCCACAGATCGACGGTGTGTTGCGCGAAGCTGGTCATGGTCTTGGAGGCGTTGATCTGAAAGACCAGCCCCGGCGCGTGGGAGGTGGAGCCGCCGGTCTCGAATAGCGGGCCCTGGTCCACGACCGCGATGTCCCGCCAGCCAAGCTGCGTGAGGTGATAGGCCACGCTGCAGCCGGCGATACCGGCGCCAACGATGACCGCTCGGGCGTGTCTCGGCAGCGAGGCGTCAGGCATGTCCGTCTACAGAATCAGGCGCCGGTTGCGCAGACGTTCCCTATGAAAAGTCTGAACGGTCCCGCGCGATGGGGCGCCCGCCGCCATCCGCGAAGGGATGGCCGACCAACCCCACCCGGAACACCAGCCGTTGACCCCCATCCCAACCTTCCCCCTTCCAGGGGTAAGGGGATCATTCAGACCCTCCCTAATATTCATACCGCGCGGCAAGCTCGGGCTGATGCTCCGTGAGCCACGCCCGCAGGGGAACGGTCTCGTCGGTGACCTCCATGCGGCCGGCGCCACTGTCGATTATGTCAAGCAGTTGTCGTCGGATCGGGTCTGTCGTGTCACGCGCTGCGTGCCCTTGCGGCAGCACGTTGTCCGAGTGCAACCAGCGGTAGGCAAAGGCGAAGAACAAGACCTTGCGCGTTAGCTTCGAGTAGTTCGGGCTCCCGCTATGCCACACGCGCGCATCGAAGATCAATGCGTCACCGGCACGCAGGAGAACCGGCTCCGACCCTGGAACGAGACCGCCGGCTCCGGGCTGGACGCCGACGCTTCGGCGCCGGTGACTCCCCGGCACCACCCAGAAGTTGCCCATGTCCGGCTTGGTGACATCGGTGAGGAAGTAGCCGACTTTCAACGACAGCCGCGCCGGCACCTCGATCTCGGGCATGTCGAGGGTCCTGCGACCGTTGTCTTGGTGCCAGCCCCCCGGTCCTCGCGGTCCATCGCGCGGCTCCGGCGGCGTGAGCATGAGATGGGTGTTGAGCAGGAAGATGTTCCAGCCCAAGATTCCCCACACTTTCGGGAAGGTCGTCGGGTGGTCGATGAGGTCCACGAACGCCGGATCAAGCCCCACCGCGTTCAGGTGCTGCACCCGGTTGGTGACGCCGGCATAGGTCGCTGGGGCGACGAGCCGACCGTCTCGATGGAGACGGTCGATCACTTCGACGAGTTGGGCGGTGTGATCCCGCGTGAGCGCGCCCTCGACGCGCAGAAATCCGTCGCGTTCGAAGGCGTCGTGCTCCGCCGCGGTCAGCGCGTGTCTCAGGCAGTCGGCGTCCACGGTCGGGCCTCCTGGCAACGCGCCGGTCGCGCGAAGCTAGCACAGGGATCGGGCGCCGCTAGGCCGAGTCCCCCCGCGCCCGTTCCCACTCCTCGCGCAGGACGCCGTAGTAGACAAAGTCCACGTGTCCGTCTCGCGCCTTGTGACGGCCCCGCAGCAATCCCTCGCGCGTCATGCCCAGCTTCTCCATGACGCGCCACGATTGCCGGTTCCTCACATCCGACTCCGCGAAGACCTTGTGCAGGGCATATCGCTCGAAGCCCCAGTCGATGAGGGCCCGCCCGGCCTCCGGCACGATTCCGCGGCCCCACATGTGACGTGCCAGCGCGTAGCCGAGCTCGGCCGTATCGTGTCGCACGTTGATATGCAGCCCGATGCTGCCGACAACGCGCCGCTCCCAGACGATCGCGAACATTGCCTCGTTCGCCCAATCATCAAGAATCCGCCGCGCGATGTATTCCTCGGCATCGTCACGCGTGTAGGGCTGGGGCAGGTCGAGGAAGCGCGCAAGCTCGGGATCCGACGCGTAGGCCAGCACGTCGTCGACGTCACCGACTTCGAACGGCCGCAGAAGCAGTCTCTCGGTGGTCAACTCGACGCGGTCGTTTGGGTCGCGGCTCATTGGTGTATTGCCGGCGCTCTGCTCAACGGACTACCGATGGGCCGTACTATCAAGGCGTTCATCATCCCGCACGCATTGCGAGTCTGACGATAGCGCGCGTCAACGAGTACATCCGCTACGAGCCGAACGATCCGTGTCCCCCGCTCCTCGCGACGAGCGTCGCCCTTCAGGGGGTCGTGCTCACCCTCGCAAACACGGTGCTGTTTGTGACCATCACCGCCCGGGCCGCCGGCCAGGGCGACGCCTACCTGTCCTGGGCCGTGTTTGCCGCGCTGATCATCGCCGGAGCGACGACCGCTCTGCAGGCGGCTCGGGTCGGGCGGCTCGGAGCGGGGCACGTGTTGATGAGTGGCGCCGGACCCCACTTCGTCGCCCTGGCGATCCTGGTCCTGGCGCTGCCGGACGCCGGACTCCCGACGCTCGCCAGCCTCATTGTGGTCGCGTCGCTGGTGCAGTTCGCGCTGGCGGCCTGGCTCCCGCTGCTGCGGCGCATCATCACGCCAGTCGTCGCGGGCACGGCGCTCATGCTGATCGCCGTCATGGTTATGTCAATCGCGATTGGGAGGATCGGCGAGCCGATCGAAGGCGTGCCGCCGTCCGCGGGTCCCGCCGTGGCCGTCGTGACCTTGGCGGTGGCCGTGATGCTGGCCATGCGAGCCGCTGGAGTCTGGCGCCTGTGGGCCCCGCTCATCGGCATTGTCTCGGGTTGCGCGGTCGCCGTCCCGTTCGGCCTCTACGACCCACAGCCGGTCCTCGACGCGCCCTGGTTCGACCTGCCGGATATTGCCGCCTGGCTGGGCCTGGACCTGACACCGGGCGTGGAGTTCTGGACGTTCCTGCCGGCGTTTCTGATCGTGAGTCTGGTATCCGCCGTCAAGGCCAGCGGCGACGGCGTGGTCATTCAGCAGGTATCGCGGCGCGAGCCTCCCGCCACCGACTTTCGCCTGGTCCAAGGCGTGCTCAACACCAACGGGCTCGGCGCGTTGCTGTCGGGACTTGCCGGCACGCTGCCCACGATCATCTATTCGCCGTCCACCGTCTCGCTCATCACGTTCACCGGGGTCGCGGCGCGCCGCGTCGGGTTTGCCATGGGAGGCGTCCTCGCCGCGTTGGCGTTCTTGCCCAAGGTGGCAGCCGTGCTGCTCACCATTCCCAGCCCCGTCATGGGGGCCTTCCTGCTGATGATCATGGGGCTGCTTTTTGTGGAAGGCATGCGGACGGTCGTGCAGGACGGACTCGATCACCGAAAGGCCCTGGTGGTCGGCATTTCCCTCGCCCTCGGCGTCGGCCTGGAGAGTCGAAACGTCCTCGCGGACCTTCTGGGCGAGACCTGGGTCGCGTCACTTAGTAACGGAATGACGGTCGGCGTTGTGGCCGCCGTGCTGATGACGCTGTTCCTCGAAGCCTCCAGCCGGCGACACAGCCGACTGGAGGTCCCTCTGAGCACCGCGTCGCTGCCCACCATAGACACCTTCCTGCTCGATCTCGCGTCGAAGATCGGCTGGAACACCGCGTCGACTGAGCGCCTGCGCGCCGCGGGCGAGGAGACGCTGTCGAGTCTGCTGCAGGCTGACTCCGACTACGGGGCCGATCGGGTGCCGCGATTGATCGTCGTGGCTCGCCCCGGCGAGGCGATGGAGTTGGAGTTCCTGGCGGTCTTCGACGAGGAAAACCTCCAGGACCGGCTGGCCTACTTGAGCGAGCAGCCCCAGGTTCCCGAGGCAGCCGAGATATCCTTCCGCCTTTTGCGGCACTATGCATCCTCGGTGCACCATCGGAAGTATCACGGCGTCGACGTGGTGACGGTGCACGTGGATGGCTCGCGTTAGCTGGATGACGTGGTTGCATTGAACGTGGTGGAAACGTCCCCCACCGCCAGACGAAAGGACAGGCCCTGATGGCCGGATACGTGATCGTGAATGACGAGATTACGGACGACGCTGCCTTTGCCGAGTTTCGCCAGAAGGTCGGGGCGACCGTGGCGGCTCACGGCGGCAGATATCTCGTGCGCGGCGGCGCCACGGAGGTCATCGACGGTGACTGGGCTCCCGACCGCCTCGTCGTCATCGAGTTCGACAGCGTGGACCAGGCGAAGGCGTGGCTGAACTCGGCCGAGTTTCTGGCGATCAAGGACCTTCGCGTCAGCTCCGCCAGCGCCAGCGTGGTGGTCGCCGAGGGCGTCTGACGTAGGCAGGGTCTGAATTGGTCGGAAGGCTCGACCCCAATCCGTTCGGTAATCCTTCGACAATCTCAGGGCGAACGGATTGGGATCCATGCATGCCAAGGCCGTGTACGTGTCCAGAGGTTTCCTAGCCTTTATCGCTTGTCGAACACCGGGCCGGCGATGCTCAGTCGATCGACAGCCCGGCGAACTTCGCCGCGTTGACGCCGTGGACGAGCCGCTTCTCCTCGTCCGACAGGAAGTCGGCGTGCGTGGTGACCATGGTGAGGTTCTGCTTGTAGGTGCAGCGGCCCTCGGTCCACGGCCAATCCGTGCCCCACATGACGCGCTCGACGCCCGCGCCCCGAACCAGACCCTCGAGCAGCGCAAGGCCATTGGCGTAGGGGTATTCCCACTCCGGGCCTTGTAGACCACCGTTCTTCCACGCGATCTCGTCGCCGAAGAAGATCGTGATGGCGGCGATGTCGGTGTAGAGGTGCTCGTGCCGGTTCAGCAGCGCCACGAATGGCTCCAACGACGGAAACGGCGGACGGCAGTTGGCCAGCCACTGGTCGCCCCAGGTGAAGCAACCCCAATGCGTCAGCAGGAATTTGACCGTGGGGAAGTCGCGCGCCACGGGATCGAAGAGGCCGAGAAACTCCTTGTAGTCCGACACGCAGGCGCGCAGCCGCGGATCGTTCCAGCGCTCCCAGGCCATGATGATCGGCACGTCGCGCTCGGCGCACAGCTCGTAGACCTTGCACAGGCCGGGATCGGACGGCCAGTGGCCGGTATAGGCGGGAAAGATTTTGAGCCCCACGGCCCCCGCGTCGAGGTCCTCCCGGATCCGGTCGAGGTATCCAGGCCGGTCGGGGTTGATGTGGTCGGTGAACCAGATGAAGCGGTCATGGTCGGCGGCGGCGAGGGCGTCGGTAAAGTATTCCTTGGTGATTTGGTTGATGGACGGATCGTTCCAGGTGTCGCCAAGGTCCGGCCAGATGTCCTCCGCCGTGTAGCTGATGAGGAAGCACTTGTCCACGCCGGCGTAGTTCATCTCGTCCAGCAGCAGCTCGGCCGACATTTCGTGCCAGGTGTAGTGCATCCGGATGCTGCGCTCGACGCCGTGCGCCTTTTCGAAGATGTGGACCTGGGTGTCGATGATCACTCGTGCCTCGTTTCCCGGGCATGCGCGCGGCGGCGCCGCCCCTCGCGGCTATGTGCGCAGGGTACTCAGATCGGCGGGGATTGGCCCTCATGACGGCGACGCTTGCACGAGGAGGTAGGGGCGGTTCGCGAACCGCCCGTCAGCCGCGCATCCAGTCTCCCCAGTTTCGACTGGACTGGATTCCGGCCTCCGCCGGAATGACGGAGGGGCTGTGCCCGGTGGCCCAGGCTGCGCGCCGCCTGGGCCCCGCGATTGCGAGTGGTCCGGTCCCCTCTCCCCACGGCGGGAGAGGGATAGGGTGAGGGGAGCGGACGGCCCCACGCTGCGTGCAGCGTGGGCCACCGAAGACATTCTCGATTCGTCACTCCGAGCCGTAGGCGAGGAATCTAACGGGCTGGATATCAGGCGCTGCGCTCGTCGCCTGCGCACGGTCCGCGCCAAGCCGGCGCTACCCTGCTCCCTAGACAGGCGCCACGTCGGCGCCTGAGAGTCTTGTCTGCCGAGCTGCCGCCGTGCCCGACCACCGCATCGTTCTCACCTACGACCCCGACGTGACGCTAGTGGACCGCGTTCGCGCCGCGCTGCCGCACCGGTCGCTCGAGATCGTGCGGGAGCTTTCCCCGGAAGCGCTGCCCCAGGCGATGCCCGGCACGACGATCCTCTTTGGCAACTACCTCTCCCCGACGGCGCTGCGAGCGGCGCGCGACCTGCGCTGGATTCAGACCGTGGGCGCGGGAGTAGACGTGCTGCTGTCGGTCGATCTCACGTCGACGGACGTCGTCGTCACCAACACCAGCGGGGCGTTCGGCGTCCAGATCGCCGAGCACGCGCTATCGCTGATGTTCGCCTTGGCCCGCCGCCTGCCCGGCGCGCTGCACTCACAGGCGGCGCGGCGCTACGAACCCGAGCCCCGCGACGACCTTTTCGAGCTGACCGGCAAGACGCTCGGCATCGTGGGGTTCGGCGACGTGGGTCAGGCGTTGGCGCGCCGCGCGCGCGGCATTGGCATGCGCGTGATCGCGCTGCGTCGCTCGCCGGGCAGTTCGCCCGCGACGCACCCGCCGCTGGCGGACCCGGCGCTCGACCCGCTGGCCGACTCGGACCGCGGCGATGCGTCGGCGCTCGTGTACGAGGTGTTGGGACCCGACCGGCTGGACGAGCTGCTGCGCGAGTCCGACGTGGTGGTCAACGCCGCGCCCCTGACGGACGCAACCGTGGGCATGTTCGGCCGGGAGCAGTTCGCTCGCATGCGCTCCACCGCCTGCTTCATCAACCTGGGACGCGGCGAAACGGTGGACCAGGACGCGCTGATCGACGCGCTGCGCGACGGCGTCATCGCCGGGGCGGGCCTGGACGTCACCACGCCCGAGCCACTGCCGCCGAATTCGCCTCTCTGGGCGCTGCCCAACGTCATCCTCACCGCGCACTACGCCGGTTGGTCGGACACCATGCTCGACCGCATCTACGCGATCTTCGCGGACAACCTCCGCCGTTTCGACCGCGGCGAGCCGCTACGGAACCGGGTAGACCTGCGGGCGGGGTATTGATCAGTCCTCGTCCGCCGTCAGGTCCTTATGCGAAATCGGCGGCGATCCGGGAACGCAGCTCCAAGGTTCGCGTTGATCCTCGCTGCCGTCCGCTCGGGTGATTTGCCAGCCGGCGCTCATGGGCTCGATGTCGCTGCAATGCTGGATCTTGGCCGTCCGGATGCACTTGCCGTCGAGGACGTAGCTGGTGGCGGATGCGACCTTGTGCATGGTTCCGTCGGCCGAGATGCGGTCCATGGCGAACATGCCCATCTGGATGTGAGTGTCCAGCTCGTCGTCGAACGGTCGCCCGTAGACCGCCTCCGCCTCGGCGACGTCGTACTGCAAGACCTGTTCGACGGTGTGTCCCTCTACCACGACGTGAATCCAGCGCACGTTGACGCCCCGGATCTGGCCGGTTTGTTCGGTGACCCTTGCGGTCATGACAACTGGCCTTTCCGGCAGCCCGCCGGTCTTGGCCGCGAACGCCCGGCATCGGAGTGAATCGAGCAACCGGCCACTAGGGCAGTCTCAGCGAGTCTTGTATTTCATCGCTCGCCATCTCGAACAGCCGCGCCAGGGCGTTGGCCAGGTGCATCTGACGGGGCGTGCGGCAGCGCACGGCCAGCAGGCCCGGACTGGCCACGACCACTGCGAGGCACTTGGCCCGGCTGGTGGCGACGTTGAGGCGGTTGAGGCTGTAGAGAAACTCCATGCCGCGCGGGGCCTCCTCCGCTGAGCTCGTCGCCATCGAGTAAATGGCGATCGGCGCTTCCTGGCCCTGGAACTTATCGACCGTGCCGATGCGCAACGTGCGGAGCTCGGGGCGGGACTCGAGCGCGCGGATCTGCCGGTTGTAGGGCGTGATGATGAGCACGTCTTCTTCAGTCAGCGTGTGAGTCGCTCCCTCGGCATCGGTCCAGGCGGGGCGCGACCGGAGCAACCGGTCGACGCTTTCGGCAATGGCCGCCGCCTCTTCCTCCGAGTCGCTGACGCGGCGCTCATGCTCCACCTCCACGAAGCGCAGCCCCGTGCCGCGGAACGGCGGCGAACCGGCCAGGTCCAGGTTCTCGCGACCGTCGTGCGAGCGCAGGCTGTCCTCGTAGAAGACCTCCGAGGTGAAGTCGCAGATGCTGGGATGCAGGCGCCAGGTGCCGTCGAGAAACAGCCCGAATTGCTCGGGCATGACCCGGGCGCCATCGAGTACGTGGGCCAGCACCGACCGCTCCGCGCCCGGTGGGTGCACGCCCTGCAGCGGCTGATCCAGCTGCTGTGGATCGCCCAGCAGCACCAGGCTGTCGGCGCAACGCGCCGAGGCCAAGGCGTCGGCCAGCGACATTTGTCCGGCCTCATCGATGCAGAGCACGTCGACCAGGCCCTCGGCTTCCGCGCGCGCCCAGAGCCAGGAGGTCCCGCCGACAACGTCAAGCGATCCCGTGGCGAGCGCTCTGCACGCGGCCCCGGTGTTCGCGAGGGGCTGCGCATCGGCGAATTCAGGCTCGGATGACCGAAATCGGGTCCGCTGGCCGATCCTGACAGGGACGCCGCGCTCGGCCGCCACCCGCGCCGTTTTCTCCAGCAACTCGCCGATGACCTTGTGGCTGTTGGCCGTCACGCCCACGCGTTTCCCGGCTGCCACCAGGTCCACGATCATCTCGGCGCCAACCGTGCTCTTGCCGGATCCTGGCGGCCCCTGGATCGCCAGGTAGCTCTCGTCCAGCGTCAGGACCAGCCGCCGGGCCGCGTCCTGGGCGTCTTCGCCGTCACCCGCCAGCGGCGCTCCCTCAGCCTGTCCAAGCCGTGGTGGACGCCGTAGCAACAAGTCGCGCGCCGCCCGATAAGGCGCGGGAGCGTCGATGCCGAGATCGATCACCCAGGCTGCCAGATTCCACAAGCTCGGCGGTTTTGGCCCTGGATCGACATATTCGTAGGGGATCAGCGATGTCATTACGGGCGTCGCGCGGCTCGACGCCACCCTTAGTTCAATCACGCGGGCATGATCGTCCACGGCGACCACTTCCCCGACCGGCACCCCGTGCTGATCGTGCGGACGGTCGCCGACCTCAAACTTGTGGTCCTGCGGCGGGAAGCGAAAGCGGTAGATCGTAGACCGCGACCGCGGCCGGGGATCGGCCCGGCTGCCCGCGTAGCTGAGCTGGCCCAGCGCATCGGACTCGTCCACGCGTTCTTCGTCGGTGACTACGTCCCGCAGGTGGAAATAGCGCCACCAGAACGCCTTGTCCTCGCGCCGGTGCCAGTCGAGCAGTTGCGCCAGCAGCCACCGCCCGCGTTGGGCCGGATCTTCGAGCGTCCTGCCGTCCGTCAGGTCCACGGGCAAGTCCGCAGTGAGCTCGGCCACGAGTTCCTGCACCGCCTGTTGCACGTCCGAGTCCTCGGTCTCCTCCACCGGCATGTC
This sequence comes from Chloroflexota bacterium, assembly GCA_026708035.1. Lineage (NCBI taxonomy): Bacteria > Bacillati > Chloroflexota > Chloroflexota bacterium. The sequence goes on from JAPOVQ010000030.1 coordinate 152,867, forward strand.
CATGGGACGCGGCGGGGCCTCGGCGCCAACCTCGTTCACCAGCGCGGCGCGCTGCCCTTCCAGCCACTCGCGCAGGTGGTAGGTGGACAGGCAGTCGTCACGGTTATAGGCCCTGATCTGCTCCAGCAGCCCGTCCCGATCAGTCTCTTCGCCGGGCTCGAGCCAGTGCTCGAACTCCACGATGCTTTCGCCCGCGTCGCGCAGGTCGACTTCCCGTTTGAACCCGTAGAGCGGCTCCAGACGCTTGATGGAGTAGCTCTCGACGGACGCCCGGATGCCCTGCCGCACCACGCGATAGAGGTCGACGAACACCTTCCCCCGCAGGAGCTGGTCCACGTGCGCCTCGCGGGTGGCGTAGCGCCCCGCCAGCCGCTTCATGGCGCCGGTTTCATAGGGTGCGTAGTGATAGACGTGCATGCCGGGGTGATCGGCCCATCGGTCCATGATGAGGTCAACGCAATCCTCGAACGCCTGCCGTTCGGCCGCCGGCGTCACCGTGCCGTCCGCAATCGACCAGAACGCGTGGAACGTTGGATCGCCCGCGGCGTCGGGCCATCCCGGCTCGATGACGCCGAAGAGGTAGTCGACACCGTCGATCTCCTCGGAGCCGAAGAAGGGATCGCCCTCCAGGTCCAGGAACAGGTCCCCCGGCGACGGCTCCGGCAGCGCCCAGAGACCGCGGTCCGGCACCAGCGTGCCGTCGCGGTCGCGTTCGGGCGGGATGCGTTCGGAGATGACGCGCCCGTCGCCGCGAACTTGAATGGCCGCCTGGGCCTGCGCCCGTTCCAGCGACTCCGGGCTAACGCCGTCCAGCCGGTCCGGCAGCGGCGGCGAGGGGTTGGCCAGCCCGCGTCGAGTGGTGACGTCGATGGCGTGAAGCGCGCGCCGCTGGCGGGAGGTCAGGTTGGCCACCAGCGCCAGGTCGTCCTCCTGACGCCATTGGTCACGGCATGTCTGGCTCCAGCGGCAGAAGTCGCAATGACCGACAGGCTCGGGCTTCGAGACGACCGGAACCGCCGGTTCAAGCTCGTCCAGCATCGCTTCGAACTCGCGGGCGACCAGGCGGCCGTAGGCCGCGAAGTCGGCCACCCGCAGGCTTTCTGTTCGCCGCGCAACGCCGCCCAGCGCCAGGTGCATCCGCTCCGGCTGCCGCCCCTGCATCGCGCCCAGCAGGTTGGAGTACATACCGATCTGGAGCACGGCCGGAGCCGTTGGATGGCGCGCCAGCTTCGTGTCCCAGACTTCGTAGCTCCACGACCCGAGGTCGCTCGGCGTTTCCACGCGCCGCAAGAAGTCGGCATACCCCAGTCGCCGGTCGCCGAGCAGCACGGCCTGGTAGATCACGTCGACGCCGTCACGCATCGCTCGCAGCGTGGCGTTGTGCTGAGGTCCAACGGCCGCGGAACCCGAAACGGTATCGGGCGGTCGGATTTCCTCGATCCTGAGACTCTGGGCCCGCAGCCCTTCGAGGAAACGCTCCTCGTACTCGCGGCCCCGCCGGGCCATGCGGTCGAGCACCGGGTCGTCCTGAAACGGGCGTTTGAGATGGCGCAGCGCCGCCGCCCGCTCTAGGTTCGCCAGGTGCCGGCACTCCAGAAACGCCACCAGATCGGTGGCCGAGTAGACCAGGCGGTCGTCAATCAGTTGCATCGCGGATTCACCAGCCCGTCCCGTGGCCGCCGGCTGGGCGACGGCCACACGTGCGATCAGCGCGAGCGCCCCGTCAACATACTTCGCCAGACGCAAGCGGCGAAACCCTCATCTCAACCGGTGAAGAGGGCGCGCGTGGGGCTTTGCACAGTGGCTGAACACGCATTGGGCTCGAGCGGCCGGTGGCGCTTGCAGCGTAGTCGGTCCGTCATCGATAGTTCTCGGGCCTAGCTGATCGTGAAGGCCCATTCATGCCAGCCATGCTCGCGTGGCTCGATCATTCCGAGGCTGAACAGCGAAGAGCCCGCGAGATCATCAAGTTTTTCATGCAGCCCGAGAGTCGCGACGAGCTGGGCATCGGCGGGATTCGCGATGCGCTTAGCAACACGCTGTTTCCCGGGACCTCGATGCTGCTCACGCGCGCCCGATACCTCCTATTCATTCCCTGGCTGTATCGCGAGGGCGCGCGTCGCGGACACAGCGGCACGAAGCTCACCCAGTGGGTCGAGTGGAATGAACGTCAGCTCATCGGCGCGCTGCGCAACGGCGGCGATCACGAGGGCTTGATCGGTCGCTACTTTGGCCCAGCTGTCCGAGACCTCCCCTCCGGCATCTATTGGAACACCCTGCGACGCTTCGGGATATTGCGCCGCGAAGTGACGCCGGGCCAGGTCGTGGGCCTGCCGCAGCACACACGCCTAGCGGACGACGCCACCGAGTTTCTCGGGCACTCCAACGCCCTCTGGGCGCCCACGCTGCCCCAGCCTCCGGCTCGATTCTTCAACTTCGAGCGATGCGACTTCGCCCTCACCCGCGACGAGGCGACCTGGCTCGCCGAGCAGATCGTCAATGCCGTGCCCGAGACCCTGCTCGAATTCCTGGTCGCCCGTCGGAGCCGCATTTCGGACAGCAGCAGGTACGCCTGGGAGGATCCGGACGCTGATGCGGTGAGCGGTCGCGTCCGCGACGCACTTGACGAAGCGCGCCGCTTCGCCCTGTCCATGCACGGGGCCGCGCTGCTCTACAACGTGCTCCTCGCCGAGCGCGCCGAGAATCTCGGGCTCTCCAAGTTCGATGGTCGTCGGGAGGAGTTTGTCGCCGAGCTTGACGCGTGGCGTGCCGAGCACGACGACAGCGACATCGGCGACTGGGATCTGAACGGGCTGTGGGCGCTGGTTGCAGCGAGAGGCAATCCCGCCGCGGCGCTCACGCGGTCATTCGTGTCCGACTGGGTTGGCCTGGCGCGCGGCACGCGCGGCGCGGGGCTCGCGGACGATGGCAACGCGCGGGCGTTGATTTGGAAACGGGAACAGCAGCACAAGCGCGGTCAGGCGCGGCTCAGCAATGACCGGCTCATGCGCCAGTGGGGCGGCGCCTCTGGGTCCTGGCGTCTGACCTTCCGCTGGCGAGTCGTGGCGCGACTCCTCAATGACATGGCCGACGGGCGGGAGAGAAGTGGTGCTGGCGCCTGATAGCCGCGAACTCTTGCTCGACGCCCTGCGACCGCCCCCGCGGCACTCCCTGGATCACGCGGTCGCGACAACGTTCACTCTCGATCTCGAAGTTGCCCTCATGGTCCCGCTCGCGTTCGCGGGCTTTCAATTCGACGAGCAGTCGGATCCCGTCGAGATCATGCAGGCGCTGCGCGCGATGAGCGGCCGCATGGACATCTTCTGCCAGGCTGGCGCCATCCACGCCGGGAAGTGGCCGTCCGACCTGGTGGCTCTGCTCGAGAGCAGCATCCACGCGGCGGCGCCCCCTCGGCGAGGCCACATCTTTCATCCGAAGACCTGGGTGCTCCGATTCCGCGGTCCGACCCAGGAGCTGTCGTACCGGCTCCTGGTGCTCTCCCGCAACCTCACGACGAGTCGCAATTGGGACACCATCCTCCGGCTTGACGGGCAGCCGCGGCAGCGAACCAGCGCCAACAGCGAATCCCTTGCGCGGTTCGTTCGCGCGCTGCCCGAGCTGGCCATCTTGCCGATTTTGCCGGACCGACGCGAGTTGCTCGATGCTTTCGCCGACGAATTGGTGCGGGTTGAATGGGAGTTGCCGTCGGGCGTGCGCGAGGCCCACTTCCACCCCATCGGACTTCGGAACGCGCCCCCGTTTCCGGTTGAGGAGCACTTCAGCGGCTATCGAAGACTCGCGATCTCGCCGTTCCTCGGCGCCGGTGCGCTACGGCGGATCTTGCGGCCCAGGGCCGGACAGACGTCCATTCTCGTCTCGTGCGGCGAGGAGCTCAATGCCCTCCCCTCGGATGCGCTCGAACACGTGGATGTCTACGAGATCGATCCGACGGCGAGTCTTTCCGGGGATGATGTCGAGGACGACGGGTTCCAGACCTTGTCGACCAACCTGCACGCCAAGCTCTTCGTGGTGGAGCGCGCCCGGCTGGCGCATCTCTTCGTCGGCTCCGCCAATGCGACCCACGCCGGCCTCAGCGACAACGTCGAGTTCCTCTGTGAACTCGTCGGATCGGTTGCGAAGTTCGGGGTCAATGCGATTGTGGGTGACGACGCGCCGTTTCGCGCCATGCTGATGCCCTACGTGGCCTCCGCCGCGGCGGAAGGCGACGAAGCCGGCGAGGCCGAACGGGGGCTCACGGATCTGCTGTTTGGCATCGCATCCCGCGTTGGCTTTCGCACCACCGTCACGAAAGAGGACGACGGATGGGTTGCCCGGATTACCGCCAATGGCTTGCTGCCGCCGATACCCGAGGACTCCAGGCTCACCATCGCTCCCCACAACCGCGACGACGAGGCTTTTCCAATCGCTCCCGCCGAGCCGGTTGACGTCGAACTGCCGCCCCGCGAGCTCGCGGATATCACCGCGTTTCTTCGGCTCACGGCTAGCCGGACGGTCGAGGGCAAGCCGCTGCAATGCTCGGCCGTGGTCTGTTCGCGGCTCCACGGTGCGCCGGACGAGCGCTTCCAGACCATCCTGGCCCGGCAGATCGACACGCCGGAGAAGTTCATGCGGCTACTCGCCCTGCTCATCGGCTTCGCTGCGGACGGTGGCGTTCCCATCGCCGCGACGGGCGATGGACAGGGGAGTTGGTCGGCCGGCGCCGCACAGGGCGTCCTGGAATTGCTCGCGCGCGCCCTGTCCGAGAGGCCCGATTCCATCGATCACCTGGAGGAGATTGTCGAGCACCTCCGCCGATCACAATCCGTCCCGTCCGTCTTGCCTCGAGGCTGGGACGACGTCTGGCTGCCGGCCCTGAAGGCGCGGCGCGCGATGCGCGCAGCGGACCCATGACGCTCAAGGCCCGTAGTGGCCCGGCCGGTACGCTGAGCGACTTCCAGCGGGCCACCGCCGAGCATGCGTTCCGGCGGCTCTATCTCGATCAGGACTCGTCGCGACGATTTCTCGTGGCCGACGAGACGGGGCTGGGCAAGACGCATGTCGCGCGGGAAGTCATCGCCCTGACCCTCGATCACCTTCAGCAGGTCGACGGCGTGCGTCGCATCGACATCGTCTACGTGTGCTCCAACGCAGACATCGCCGCTCAGAACATCCGCAAGCTCAACGTGACCGCGTCCGACTCGGAGACCACGACCTTCGCCACGCGGCTGAGTCTGCTGATCACGCAGCCGGACGTGCTGAAACCGACGACGGGCGGCGAAGGAAAACCGACCACGTTCGTGGCCTTCACACCGGCCACGTCGTTTCAGTTTGGCTGGCAGATGGGAACGGCCGCGGAGCGCGCCGTGCTCTATGTGCTCCTTCGCAGCCACCTGGGTTTGCGGCGGGCGCGGGCTACGGCGGCGCAGCGGATCTTCCAAGGATTCGTGGCCAGCCGGCGTCGATTCGTCAAGTCGTACGTCGCGTACGCCCGGGCCAAGCGCTTCGAATCCAGCATCCGCCGGGCGTTCCTGGAGGAGTTCGACCGGAGCTGCGAGCGGGAGTCGCTCCTCGCGCTGGTCGATGAAGTCGTGGGACGGCGGGCGCTGACCGCTGACCAGCACAAGGCCGCTCGCTGGATCGTCGGCAGCTTGCGCCGGATGCTCGCGCGAGCCGCGGTGCATGCGCTGGAGCCGGATCTCGTGATCCTGGACGAGTTTCAGCGCTTTCGGGACCTGCTCGACGTGAAAACCGGCAGCGAAGCGGCCGAATTGGCCAATGACTTGTTCACCCAATCCGACGCGCGTGTGCTGTTGCTCTCGGCAACGCCGTATAAGCCATTCACCTATGCCGAGGAGACTGCGGAGGGCGGCGGGCACTACGAAGATTTTCTGAAGACACTCCAATTCCTCGCTGCCTGGGACGGGCCGGTGGATCACCTTCGCGCCGATCTCGACGCGCTGCGCCAAGCGGCGCTCTCAGGCGAGCCGACGGCGGTGATCCGCGATCGCGTGCAAGTCCAGCTCCGGAGGTGGATCGCTCGCACCGAGCGGCCCACGGGCGCCCGCCAGATCACCACGTTGGCGCCGACTCGGGGTCGGTTCGGAGTCCAGGCGGACGATTTCTTGGGCTACGTCACGTTGCGGCGGATCGCCGACGCGGTGAAAGCGCCGCTGAGCGTCGAGTACTGGAAGTCGGCCCCCTACTTTCTCAACTTCCTGACCGGCTATCGCGTCGGAGAGCACGTCCGCGACGCGATGAAAGTTCCGGATCAACGGGCCGGATTGCTGCCGGTGCTTCGCGGCGCGCAGCGGATCGCACGACCCAGCGTTCAGCGCTTCCAGCCGGTCGAGTGGGCAAATGCTCGAATGCGAGCGCTAGCCGAGGAGACGCTCAGTCCAGGCTGGTGGCAGTTGCTCTGGATGCCGCCCTCCCTGCCCTATCACCGACTCGGCGGTCCGTACGCGTCGATCGATTCGACCGCGATCACCAAGAAGCTCATTTTCTCGAGCTGGGTCGCCGCTCCTTCGGCCATCGCCTCCCTCCTGAGCTACGAGGTCCAGCGGCGGATCTTCACGAGGGCCAGGGGATCCGAGATCGAGAACACGCCCGCGGCCCGAGCGGCGATTTCGAGACGGCTCGACTATCGGATGTATGAGGGCCGGCCCGCCTCGATGTCGGCGCTGGCGTTGTTCTGGCCGCAACCGGCGTTGGCGTCCCGCACCGACCCGCTGGACGCTGCGCGTGACCACGCCGAGACGCCGAGCGTGGAGCGTCTCCTCGAGTGGGCCCAGGAGCGCGTGCAACCCGTCGTCGGTCCGGCCGGCCACACGGCTTCCACGGCGAGCGCTGTCTGGCATTGGTTCGCGCCGACTCACGCCGATCGTGACGGCTCGCTTGCCTCCGCGCTCCTCGGCGCCCACCAGAGCACCTTGACTGAGGCACTGGCGGGGGACACTCCGGAGCACCGCGCGCTGGACGCGCATGTGGAGCAAGCACTCACTGCCCTTGACGGCGAGAATCCGGAGTCGGAACGACCAGCCGACCTGCTCACGACCAGCGCGCTTCTCGGTTTAGGAGCACCGGGGAACATCGCATGGCGTGCGCTCAACCGGTTGAAGCGGCCGGACGACAGCGTGACCGAGTTGGGGCAATGGCGCGCAGCGGCAATCCTCGCGTCCGGGCTGCGGAGCGTGTTCGCCCGGCCCGTTTCGATATTGCTGCTCGACAGCCTGTACGCGGGCTCCGGCAGCATGCGCGACGACGACGGCATCTATTGGCGCCGGGTGGCTCGCTATTGCATCGACGGGGGTCTCCAAGCGGTCCTCGATGAGTACATCCACCACCTCGCGGGGGAAGCCGGCGTCGCCGCGACCACGGACGAGGGGCTGATCGCGCTCGCCGCAACGGCTCGGCGCGCAATCGCCGTTCGAGAGTCGGTCTACCGCGCGACCGACATCGACAACTTCGACGGCGAGGGCATTGCGTTCCCGAGCCGGTGTGCGATGCGGTTTGGCAGCGCCCGACAGAGTCAAGATGAAGCGAGGCTCCCCGAGGTAAGGGCGGCGTTCAACTCGCCGTTCTGGCCATTTGTTCTCGCGACGACCTCCGTCGGCCAGGAGGGAATCGATTTCCATTGGTGGTGTCATTCGGTCGTCCACTGGGACCTGCCTGGAAACCCCGTCGATTTCGAGCAGCGTGAGGGTCGGGTGGACCGCTACAAAGGACATGCCATCCGCAAGAATGTCGCGGCCGCACACCGATCGGCAGCGCTGGCTCCCGGAGTCAGGGACCCCTGGACCGCAGTCTTCGAAACTGCCTCTGCGGAGAGCGACCACGATCTCGGCGGCCTGTCCCCTTGCTGGATATTTCCAGGAAATGCCCAACTCCACCGACGAATCATGGCCCTTGGCCTAAGTCGCGACGAGGATCGATGGGCACGGCTGCAGGAGTCGCTGGCGCTCTATCGCCTGGCGTTCGGTCAGCCGAGGCAAGAAGACATGCTGGCCGCCCTGGAGCGTCGCGGCATCGACGGGAATCCAGACCGGATGGCGGACCTCAGGATCGACCTGCGTCCGCCGGCTCCGCGCGCAACACATTAGAGCCAATTGGCAACCGCACTGCAGCGGTCGTCCATCGAGCCGCTGGGAGTGTTGACGCTGGCTCCGCGACGAGTCCTTCAATCGGGAGTCTCGGGAGATGATGTCGGTGGCCTCCAACGTCGAGTCTCAGGCGAGGTCAATCACGATGCGGCAGTGGTCGCTTGGGCCCCAATCGTCGGGGCTGTTGAGGGCGCGGGCGGAGACGCGGTCGGCGATGTTTTCGGTGGCGAAGACGTAGTCGAGCTGTCCCCACGCCTCCGCGGGTGACTTGCCGATTGGTTTGAAGGTCACCACATCGCCGCGGTAGCCGCGCCGTCCTTCGGGCATGAGGTGGCGAAAGCCCAGGGCTCGCATCCGGTCGAATGCCGTCTGAAAGTGAAGCGCTTCGCGTTCATTCCAAATCTCCGTCGGATGGCCGCTCCAACCTCGGAAAATTGACAGGTCGCCGGCGGCAATGACGCGGCTGCGACGGCCGACCAAACGCGCCAAGTCCGAGATCAGGCGATGCACCGAGCCGATCGCCTCCCGGCGGCTCGGCGAGTCTGACTCACGTGTGAAATTGTCACCGCCGGCAGCCATTGAAACGACGATGACCGACTCGTCACCGTCGGCCGGGGTCACCACGGCGGCGCCGAGCGTGCCCCACTCGCTGGTGTAGAAGTCGTGGCTGTAGGGACCGCCGATTTGCCGGGTCGCGATGAAGCTGGCGGTGACTCGGTCGGAGAGCCGCGCGACCACTGATGGAAACCCGAGCCAGGCGTCTTGGCGCTCGGGCCAGAGCCTGTAGTCGATGTCGATGCAGGTGCGGAGGTGTTCGGGAACGCGCGAGGCTTCCTGCAAGAGCGCGATGTCGACATCGTCCATTTCGACCAGCGCATCCCACGGCTTGCGCATGTGGGCCATGTTCCAGCAGACAATCTTCATTGGAGGCGTCCGCCAGTCAGTTCAACTCTCCGTTCGGCCCGCATGTTGGATGTCCCACGCCTGCGGCGACCGAATCTGGCCCGCCATTTCCAGGGTACCGAGGGCGGAGGTCAAAGTCGTGCCGCCCGGACATCTGCCTGACCGCACGATCTGACCGCTCGATCTGATGCATCTCCGGTCTAACCGCGACCCGCACTCGCCGCCGTGACGACTGCATGAAACCTCTCGCAACGCTCGGGCTAGGTGCTTGGAATGAGCTGTCCCGTTACGCGTATATCGTAGAAGTAGATATTCTGGACCTCGCTGGAGCCGGTACATCCCAGACTTAGGGATACATCGTCATCATACGGAAGACCTGCTTCGAGATGCACCACCTCTCCATTGATGTACAGTGCAACGGATCCTCTGTCGTAGACAAATCTCACGTGGAATCTGTCTTCTCTTTCTAGAATCGGATGTACTTCACGTCTTATTGACTGCCACTCGGCATCGTAGCCAAATCCATAACGTGTCCACCTGAGATTTGCATATATACCAGTTCGCAAACTAGTATATTCTGTAAAGCTTATTACATCATGCGGCTCATATGGCCGCGCGGAAGTATTGCCGAGTTCTATGAGAAATCCAGACAATGCGGCAGGATTCTTCCATATTGTCGCCGTGAGCTCGATTGGCCCACCCTCGACCCAAAACGCCATCGCACCGCCAGCTCGCCCTGAAGCGACTATGTCCCTCGGACAGGCCGCACCCTCACGCTCGATCAGGGTGATTCGGTCGAACAGCGGCCGCGCCGGGCGCGAAGCCGCCGCGCCACTGGCAATGTCATCCAGCCAGGCGTCCACCAGCGCCTGAGCCGCTTCGGCGGTGAGAGCGGAGTCGGCCTGCGAACGTTCAGGCGATGTGCTGCCGGCAATGCCCACCACGCGTCCGGTTGTGGTGGCGACCGGGCTGCCACTCTTGCCGGCGTTGATCGTCGGAGTGAAGGTCAGCTGCTGGCCGGCCTGCACGGTCAATGCCCATATCGACGTCGCCGTCGGCTCCGCTTGACATTCGACACCTCGGCCCGTCTCGGGTTTCGTGGCGTCAAATCCGGTGGCCACGAGCTCAGTCCCATGCGCCAGGCCCGCTGACTCGCCCAACTGCACCGGAATATGACCGTCGCCGTCAACCTTGATCAGCGCAAGGTCGTGCCCCTGGTGGCCAGCGACGATCTGGGCATTGGCCGTGTAGCCGCGCGGGCTTGCGACCGACATCGTGGCCGCGTCCACCGCAAGGCGCCACGGGATCAGGGCATAACCGCTCTCGGTCACGAAGAATCCCGTCCCGCACGCTTGGTCGGTCCTGACGCGCAGCAGGGCTAGTTCCAGGAACTTCGCCACGTCTTCGGCGGTGTCGCCGTGAGGTCCACGGCGGCTTTCCAGCCCGAGGTCAAGTTGGTCGCCGACCGCCAGCGGCGCTTCCGGGCCAAAGGCCAGGTATTGCTGCCAGGCGCGGCGCGGATAGCGGCTGTCGCGCAAGGTATCGCCCAGCAATCGCAGCTTGACCGGCGACGCGGCCGATTCGGGGTGATATTCGAGCACGGCGGCCTGGAAGTACTGGCGAATGCGGCTGTCGGGCGGGCGGCCGGGGATGTGCAGGTCGGCCTCCGGATGATCGTCCGCGCGCGCATCGGTCTTGGGAAAGCCGAACGAGGCCACGCCGCCCAGCCGGTGGAAGAAGTCGGCAAAGCCGATGTCCTCGCCTTCCACCGACTGGTTCGAGACCTTGTGGCCCCAGGGGCCGAGCAGCTCACCGGGGTTCGGGTTGGTCAGGTGCAGCTCGACGCCCTGGTCGATGGAGCCGCCGAGACCGCCGCCCAGATAGTCCCAGGCGAGCCGTCGCTGGAAGGTGGGCGCGCCACCGGCCGGCGGCGGCTGCCAGTCAACGACGCCGCGCTGGTAGTACTGGGTGAGGGTGCCCGGTCGCTCTTCCACGATGGCGGAGGTTGGGTAGCCCCAGCGTTCGATGCCGCCGGTCTGGGTGTAGTTCGCCAGGAAGTCGGCGCGAAATGCCGTGCCGTCTGCGAATGTGCCGGCCACGTCCACCACGTTGTGTTGCAGCGGCTCGAAGAATTGGACGCCCGAAACTTCCGCGGTCGTGAAGCCAGACTCGGCGCCGCGGCTGGGCGACGGCCCGCCAACTGCCCACAGCGTCAGCGCGAGCAGCGGCGCCGTGATGAGAACTCGCTTCCACGACATTGGTGCGAGCGTCCTCAAGTCGCGGCCAGTGAATTGAGCGATCACGCCGTTCGCAGACTCCCTCGGGCCGTGATCCCGTCGCTTCCAGGACGCCTGGAGCGCACCGCCGCAACCCTCCGCCTCCGTGTCATTGCAACCCAAACTATCAAGCCGCGACGGCGACCAAACTTATCAAGCGGCTCCGGTACCTGCCTACCGGTGCGCATGTGCCCCTGACGCTCGGCGAGGAGGGCGAATTCTAGCGGGATACGGCGAGCGCCGGCGCGCACGACGGCGCAAGAGCCCTCGGCTTTGTCAGGGTCCTCACCAGGCGACCGGGAACAGCCGGCATGGCTGCCGTGTTCTCGCCGGGTTCGCGATTTGGCCGGATGAGCAGGTCCGAACCGGCGAATCGCGGTACCGACGGCGGGACTCGAACCCGCACAGCCCGGAGGCCGCTAGCCCCTCAAGACTGTGGCTTGTGACGTTGAACGGTTGACATGCAAGCTCGCTCTTGCATATCGTGGTCAATTGACATGCAAGCGAACACTTGCCTTGGACTAGTCGTGTGGACGTGTATCGCGCGATCGCTGACCCAACCCGGCGAGCCATCCTGGATGAACTCGTTGAACGGTCGGGTCAGTCACTCTTCGAGATTTGCGCACGCCTGACCATGAAGCACGGCATCAACTCGTCACGCCAGGCGATCACGCAACACCTGGACGTCCTGGAGGCCGCCGGGCTGATTCGCACGAGGCGCGCGGGGAGATCGAAGCTCCATTGGTTTGTGGGCGACCCGCTGAAGGCCATCGCGGAACGTTGGCCGATCTCGACCGACGAAGGGGGACTTGAACGATGAGGATTCACTTGGCCGGCGTATTCGTAGACGACCAGCAGAAGGCGCTTCGCTTCTACACGGAGACGCTTGGCTTCCAGGTCAAGCACAACATTCCCTTGGGCGAGTACGCCTGGATCACGGTGGTATCCGCGGAAGACCCGGAGGGGACCGAGTTTCTGCTCGAGCCCGATGCCCATCCCGCGGTCCGTCCGTTCGTGCAGGCGCTTGTGGCGGACGGTATCCCCAGTACGTCCTTCGCAGTCGACGACGTGCAAGCCGAATACGATCGTCTCGTGGCAAAGGGTGTGCGCTTCGTACAGCCGCCAACCGACCTCGGGACAGTCGTTACGGCGATATTCGACGATACGTGCGGCAACCTGATCCAGATCATGGAGGAGAAACCTCAGCCGTGACGATCTTGAGCAGTCCCACCAGCCCTGTGGCAGGCGGCCGGTCGCCGATCGCAACGGGGCGCACCCGAGCATGGAAGGCGCGACTTGACGGATGCCCGATGGTCGAGCGCCTGTCTAGCTGAACTGACCGGCGAATCAGGGTGCCGAGGGCGGGACTCGAACCCGCACAGCCCGGAGGCCACTAGCCCCTCAAGGTTTCGTTCGCCTGCCGCGTGCCTCCCTGGTCTTTCCTTCTGTTACTGCACTAGCCGGTGCCAACTCTGACGCAAAGGCTAGGGCACTACGTCCGGCAAAAAGTGACACATTCGTCGCCAATTGGCGACGCTTCTATTGTATCCGTCAGCACTGGATTTGGGAGAGGATCCGCCATGGTCGTGTGGGGGGACAGTGCGATCTGCGGAAGCCTGACGCAGGCCCGACTGGCAGTCCGGCTCGGCACCCGTTCCCAGAGTTCGTGTTTCACCACTCCTTGCGCCAAAACCCGACGCGGGTGTCGCAGCCTCCTTTTCCTTGATCCACGGTGCGGCGTGCAGTGTTCGCGGGCTGTCCCAACGCGTGATCCCCGACCAGCTTGGCTCACTTTGTCGGGACTACCCATGCGCCCCATGGGCGACCTGACCGGCAACGGGATAGTCCAAGCTTCAGCCATCCCCGCAAAACGGCAGACCGAGTTGGTCGAGGTCGTTGGTTGGAACTTCTTCCAAGGCATTGGGAACGCATCCCGTGAGTTGGTTCGTGCCGCCGAGCCGCAACTCAAACAGGTTGTCGAGATTGCCCAGCTCGACAGGGATCGTCCCGCTCAGCTGGTTATCGTGGAGCAACAGCCTTGCCAGCTTGGAAAGACTGCCCAGTTCGGCCGGGATTGCCCCGACCAATTGGTTCCCGCTGAGTCCCAGCACATCCAGATTGGTGAGGCGTCCGAGCGCGGGCGGGATCTCTCCGCTCAGTTGGTTCCCCCTGAGAGCAAGCCCTTGCAGTTTGGCGAGACCGCCCAGCTCGGGCGGAATGCTCCCACTGAGCTGGTTGTCGTGGAGCCGTAGGTGCCGCAGGTTGGCGAGGTTGCCCAGCTCGGACGGAATTGGCCCACTCAACTGGTTTTCATTGAGCCACAGGTCTGTGAGATGCGTCAGGCGGCCCAGCTCTCGCGGGATCGGCCCGCGCAATTCGTTCAACTGGAGATACAGCTCCGCCAGGTTGTCGAGTTCGCCCAGCTCGGGCGGGATGGTCCCCCTGAGCTGGTTCCTATGCAGCTCCAGCAGTTCCACGCTGGCCAGGCGGCTCAACTCCGCCGGGATCTCTCCACGCAACTGGTTGTTTCCGAGCACCAGCCGCGTGACGCGACCGTCGGCGTCCGTTGTGACCCCGTGCCAGTCGCCGAGCGGCGCCTCGCTCAGCCAGTTGGTGCTGTTCAGCCAATTCGGTCCGTCGGTTGCGTGGTAGATGGCGACTAGGACGTCCCGGTCACTGGTGGGGGCGGATGTGGGCGTGGCCGTTCGTGTTGCAGTCGGGTCAGGTATCGGCCTGGGCGTGACTGTCGGTGTGGGCGTGGGAGTCGGCGTGGGTGCTGGCGTCCGCGTTGGTGAGGGCGTGACCGTTGGATTCGGTGTGGGGGTTAGTGTGGGCGAGACTGTCGGCGCCGCTATTGGATCGGACGTGGGCGAGGGTGCTGTGGGCGTTGCGGTCGGCGCGACCCGCGCGAGTATGGGTGTTGGCTGGGGCGTCGTGGCCGCCGCGGGATTTGGCGTGAGCGTTCGGGTCGGCACCGCGTTCGAGTCGGGCGTCGGGGTGAGCGAGGGTGACTCAGGCGCAGCTGTCGTCGGCGTCCGATCAACCGCCTCCGGGACTGCAGCCGGGGCGTCGCACGTGGCCGCCATGAGGGAAACGGAGAGCAGGAGCGCCAGCCCGACAACAGCTAGGCGCATCAGTACGGCCTGCTGCTTCGGCCGACATTCGGCTCCGTCGCGCCATGGCCGCGGAGATTTCCGACACGTGGTCCCCGACCAGCGTGGGCAATGCCCTCGCACAGGGCCACCGGCGGCGCGTGTGCCGCGCGCTCGAGTCGGCGACAACGCACCCCCGCTCCCCTCGACCGGTGCCGTCGCGCAGTGCGCCACAGACCAACCGCAAAGGACCAGAGCGTGCAAGGAAGTTCACCAGGTCGGCAGTCGCCTGTGCGATCACGACCGACGCGGTCGGGGTCACGGCGGCTGGGCCGACCGCGCCCGTGGTGAGCTGTCGAGCCATCTCGGCGACCGAATCCACTCGGGCGCGCTGGTGGGCAGCCGAATCGCAGAACGAGGCAGCATGCTCCGACCCACGGGGACACACGCAGCCTGCCACGCCGCTGGGACAGCACCGTCAGCCCACCAGGATCTTTATGGCAGCAGTTGCGGCGGCACGTCAGGTCTCTGCGGCATTTGAACTATCGGCGGTGCTCCACAGTCGCCACAACGTGAGCGCCCCGGGCGCCTCGGCGGAGAAAACTGCCGCGCTGGGCTCTTCGGGGAGGGCCGCTCGCCATCCCGCTCTACGGCGTCGGGTTGACGTAGTTGGACCACCCGCTCAGACCATTCGCGTTGATGGCTTTGACACGGTGCAAGTGCCGCACGCCTGACGTCACGTTCGTGTCCGTGTACGTGGTGGCCGTGCTGTTGGACGATGCCACGTTCGATCGTCCCAACGGTCACTGCACGTAAGTCCAGGTCGGCCGTCGGCTGGGCAGCCGGCCATCGAGCCGCTTCCGGGTAGCATTCCCGTCGCCGCCGACGGGCAACAGGTCAGCACGGACTCGCGGTTTCGTGTCGGACCGCTTCGAGAGGAAGCGACTAAGTGCACGACGAAGACACTCAGGAGCTATCACAGTTTTGGTGTGGTGGGTTCTCGCTTGCCGCGTTGTCCCTGGCTTGGGCACTCCAGCAGGCACTGGTCGACGAGCGATGGGCGTCATGACGTCAGGCAGTTGGGATAGTCGTCGCGGGCTGGCGTGGCGCTGATGGGATGCGCTGGGCCGTGCGTGATCCGCTCGAAGAACGCCGCGTCCGCCGCCGTCACGTTGCACCAGTAGAAGCCCAGAGCCTGGAACGTCGGGATATCCGGCACGTGGCGCCACTGCCGCAGAACCGCGTCGTAGGCGAAGATGCGGTCATCGCCGCCGTCGAAGCGCCGTACCAGCAGATTCGGCTGCGGGCATTGGTCGTCCATGGGGATTGCCGACACCACGTCCACCGGAAGGGTGTACTGCGTGTTCACCACCGGCCACGGAATCTGATAGACCAGCGGGCTGTCGGGCGCGACCCAGTGGCGGACGATCTGACCGTCGGCGTCGCGCCGGACGACGACATAGGTCTGGCCCAAGAAACCGTCACGAATGACGCCGGCCAGGCCGATGCGCGCGCAGTCGGCGGAGATGGCGCCGATGGCCAGTTCGAAGTCGGCGTCCGGCACGTCATGGCGCTGTATCAAGAGGCGGTTGCCGGACAGCTCCGTGGCGGTGGCCGATGGGGTGCCGCCAACAACCACCTGTCGGGTGACCGGGGCAGGTGCGGGACCTGGTGCGCCGCCACCGCCGCCGCCGCCACCGCCGCCGCTACCACCGCCGCCACTGCCGTCGCCGCCCCCGCCGCCGTTGCCCCCGCCGTCGTCGCCCCCGCCGTCGTCACTGCCGTCGCCGCCGTCACTGCCGCCGGACTCATGCCCGAAGACCCACGGACGAGCTTGCTTGATTGCGAGGACGTTCTCGCTCGTGATCTTGAACTCGATCTCCATGGCGAAGGGGTCGCCGGGCGCGGGGTTATATAGCCCCTCGAAGTGGTCATGAATCGCTTCGAGATGGCGGCGCAGCTGCGACAGCTGGGCCTCGCTCAGCAGGAGTTCCCCAGGCAGCACCAGGTTCGACGTGGCAAGTACACGGTAGGAGCCGCCCGATCCGAGCGCCCCTTCCTCGGGTACCGACTGCGCCTCGGGATTGGTCACCAGATCCTCGCCAAGCTGCGTGTTCACGTAGTAGTTCGCGTAGGTGCCAGTGGAGGGATCAAAGCTGACAGCCACCCCGTTGGCCATCTCGTCGGTGTAGTTGGGATGCACCAGCACCCCCATCGCGGCCGCCAGGTGATCGATGCGATGGAACTCGCGCTCGCCGAAGGCGCGAAAGTTCCACAGGCTGGCGAAGACCTGCTTGAGGGACTTGTCGATGCCGTCCTCCTCGGTCTCGTCGGGATGCTGCGTATAGGAGTCGTAGAGCCCCGCGCCGTTGAACCCGGGCAGGTCCTCGTTGTTGGTGCTGGACCGGTAGCGGAGCGATTGCCCTTCGGGAAAGGTCGCATGCATCGCGGTGAGGGCGTCGATGATCCATTGCGGAGAGTCGGCGTCCTTGATCGCATCGCGCAGGTCATCGAGCATCTCGTCCTGGACGTCAAAGTCCGTCTGGAATTTGGTGTGGGCCAGGATCGCCTTGACGGCATCGATAAGCTTCACGTCGGCTGCCAGCGTGAATTTCTCGTCCTCGGGGCCGCTCCTCTTGCCGAAGAGCGTCGCCTCACCCAGGGGGGTCTTGCTCATGAATTCGTCGTAGAAATAGAACGGGATCGCGAACCCGTTGGGAACGGTGCCGGCAGGGAAGCCGAGCTTCCGAACTTCGGCCACGTTGGCCGCCTTGACGCCGAACGCATCGAAATCGGCGAAGCCGATGTCGCTCAACGCAGTGATCGTCTTCACGGATAGGTCGCGTTTCGGCGTCTGGGTGCGGGCGGGCCGGGAAGCGGCGTAGTGTGCATCGACCTCAGCGCGGGTGGCCTCTTGCAAGCTCCAGCCGCCTGGTGCAACCGTCAAGCGGACATAGTGGCCGTCGAGCCTTCTGATGCGGGGCCGGTCGAGGATGTTGCGAATGAAGGCGTTCGGCACGCCGTCCTGCACCGCCCGCAGGTTGACATGCGAAAGCGGCGTTTGGGGTAGCGTGGTGATGATGCCGGCGACGCGCGGCAGATTGTTGGGCAGAGCTTCAAGAACAATGATTTCACGGGGATGGGGACGCTCATCCAGATCGATTACTCGAAGACGGCCGTAGCTCAAGCCAGTATTCAAGGGTAGAAAGTCGCGATCCTCGTAGACGTCTTCGTCGAATAGGAGAGGGATGCGTGACCCCCTCAAGGCGGTCAAATCGGACTGAAAGTACCTCAGACTATTGTTCTGAATATGAAATCCCAAGTTGTTTGTCACAAGTGGAACGCTTGCAGCGAGTAGTGCGTGGACCTGCTGTGCAACACTAAGGGGATACTGGTTCGGTCCCAACGAACCCGTTCGAATCCGGTAGAGATAGAGCCCGTGGCTGCCGTCCGTGGCTATCAGCGAATCATTATATTCTATGTCACCAAGCACTACGTCGCCCAAAGATAGGTCCACAGCATCTAGGAAAGCAGTGTGCACCTGGTGCGTCTTGCTGTCTATGAAATAGATGCCTAAGTGATTGTTGTCAGTTTCGGTAATCACGAATTTTAGGAACTTCTCACTGAACGCAAGCGCGGTGAACTCGCTGTCATCAGGAATGGCGACTGCTCCGTCGCTGCTCTGGATGACGGGGGCCGGATTCACCGGGTTCTTCGTTCCCAGATCGTCGAGTTCGGTGAGGTCATCGACGCAGTCGCCGTCCACGTCCGCCGGGTCGGAGATGCTGTACTTCTCGACCCGGTAGCGCTCCTTCGGCAGGGCCGCCACGTTCTCGGCGAGCGTGGTCGTGCCTGCCTCTCCGCGCTTCACGAGAACTGGCTGATGCACGACGTCACCGTCCACGTCATGCGTGACGAACAGCACGAAATAGTCGTCGGTCGTGGACGTGGCCTCGATGGGCACGGCCGTCACCGTCACCACCGTCGGCGTGGTATTGAAGCTTTCGCCCTCGCAGGTCTCCTCGTCGCTTGGGTCCTGCGCGATGGCGGGCGCCGGCTGGGCCGCCAGGGCAAGCGCGGTGACCGCCACCAGCAGCAGCCAGCAGGCTTTGGCTCGAAGCCCTCGCCTTGGCGCGTAGCACCGCTTCGGAACCCGGGGGTGGTTCAACGGCCGAGTCTCAATCGTCGTGGTCGGACCTTGATCCGGCACGCACGCGCGCAAGGATCGCGACGAATGTTCCAATTGGCGCCCGGCGGCCGGGTGTTGGCCTCCCGCGCCGTCATTCGCGCGGATAGCCGCATCGCCCGCACCGTCAGTCCGCCGTGCTTCGGTCGCGCCCATTCCGCCCGAATCTTCTTGAATTCGGGATAGAGATAAATGATATCTTAGTGGTTTATGGCCCTGTCAAGTGAGCTGTTGGCGAGTTATGACCCATATAGTATGTGATGTTAAGTGATCATCTCTTCCAGACCATATCATCTGTGGACGCCCACCGCCGTTGGTTCGGCACCCACGGTGAACGGAGTTGCACGGTGACGCCGCGTCTACCGCTGGGCACGCGGCGCGCCGCCACGCGCCTGGGCCTCACGCCGCTGGTGGTCGCCATGCTGACCGTCCTGGCCCCGGCGGCCGCCGCCCTCGACTGCGCGGGCATTGCCCTCGACGGCGGCTGCCTCTTCACCATCACCGGCGGCGATACCGAGGATCCCGACGACGGCTTCGCCGTCACCAATGCCGACGACGTGCCGCTCTGGGACTTCGTCCAGGCGCGCGACCTCCAGGCCATCGGCTATCCCATCAGCCAGCGCTGGATCGACGGGCCCTTCACCCTCCAGGCCTTCCAGAAGGTGATCCTCCAGTGGCACCCCGGCAAGCAGCGCATGAACTACTACAACACCCTCGACGCGCTGGCCAACCGCTATCCCGACGTCGAGCTGCCCAACGTCCCGCCCCACCAGGTCCTTGCGGAGGACCAGGGCGCGACCTTCGGCGCCATCATCCGCAACCATCTGGCGCTGCTGGACCAGAACCCGGCCATCAAGGAGCGGTTCCTCAGCGAGCCGGATTGGCTCAACCTCTACGGCCTCCCCATCCGCTACGAGGAACGCGAGGTCGACGGCCATCCCCAGGGCCTCCAAATTCTGCGCGCCCAGCGCACCGTGTTCGTCATCTGGAACGTGCCTGCGCCCGGCACCACCGTCGGCCGCGTCAACCTCCAGAACGTCCCCGACAAGGTCAAGCAGCTCAGCGACGTGATCATCCCGGACCGGGTGAAACAGCCCCTCTATGCGCCGCCGCCCGACGTCCTCCCGGCCATCGCCGAGCTGCCCTGGGCGCGGGATGGCCTGACCCTCGTCGAGCGCCACGCCGTCGACCGCCTGGTGCGCATGGCTCGTGACTTTCCCGATCTGTTTGCGTACCTCCTCTACGAGATCGATCTGCGTCGGCTACGCCACCCCAACGCACCCGACATCGCCCCCATCAGCCTGCCCCGTCCCCTGACCGCCGCCACTCTGGACGGCCTGCACCGCGCCGTCGAGATTGCCAGCCTCCCCTGGGTTCAGGACGGCCTCACCGATTTCGAGCATCTGGCCGCGCGGATTCTCTACGACTTCGCCTTCATTTTCCCCGCGACCGTGGAGGTGCTCCTAAAACGCCCGTGGCTCCACGATGGCATCAGCCCCGACGAACGGCACGTGCTTGATGGGTTAAACTCCAGATTCTATTCCTCGGCGGTGAATCCCGGACCGCGGGCCGCGATTGACCGGCTCGGCGCCGATCTCATGGCCATGCCCTTGATGGATTCCATTGAGGGTTTTGAGGCGCAGGCGATCTTTACTTTATTCCGTTTCTCTGTGGATTACTTTGATAATGCGAGAGAGCTCGCCTTGTTACAACGGAACGTGGCATATCTCCTCTCGAAAGGTGGGCTTACGGACGAGCACGCGCTCATTCTCAAGATTCACGGAAATGCGATCCTTGACGGCATGACGGATCAAAACGATCCGCGGCTGCTCGACCAGTTTCTCGTCGATCCCGCCAGTCGCGGCATTACCATCGAGCGACGGCGGATCTCGCTGCCGCTGACCGGATCCGCGCTGCTGATCGTCCTCCGCTCGGTCCCGGTTTCCCCGCAGACGATGGATGTCTTCGAGCAAGCCGTTCGCGCCGTCGAGCACGTCATGGGGATACGGTTCCCGACCAACACCATCGGTGTCATCATTTCTCGGTATACGTTCAATACCGGGGGGGTGCCGTTCGTTAGCGTCTTTGCCGAGAGCTTTCGGGTTTCAGATACATCCAACTATTTGCGGAGCCTGTTTGCTCACGAATTGGCCCATCAGTTTTTTGCCGGAGATGCGCCGACTTGGGTAACCGAAGGCGCCGCGCGCTTCGTCCAGGTGCGAGCCGGTTTCCACGAACGGCCAGACCTCGACGAGTGGCGGTCGCATTGTCCCGTCGCCGGGCTGGCCGACATTTCCGAAAGCTTCTCGACTTGCAATTACAATCTTGGCGCCCTTATGTATCTGGATCTCTACGATGCGTTAGGCCATCACGAGTTTCATCGCGGATTCAGCAAACTGTATCGGATCCTCAATTTCTGGCAGATTCAATATCATGCAAACCGGTGGGGCGACAAAACCCGGTTGGTCGATCGTTGTGACTTTTGCCAGCGAAAGGTTGGCGGCCTGTATCTGATGCGCCGCGCCTTCGTCGAGGGGGCCGACTCCGCGGCCGCGGACATCGCCAACCACATCATCACCCGCTGGTACTACGGCCCGCTGCAATAGGCTGTGCGCCCCCTCGGCGTTCAACACACTGACCGCCGACCGCTGCGGCGCCTCGGCCTCGCGGTCATCGTGCTCGGTCTCCTCGCGGCGTTTGTTCCGTCGGTCGGCGCGCTGGACTGTGAGGGCATCCCCCTCGACGACGGCTGTCTCTTCACCATCACCGGCGGCGACACCGTGTCCTCTTCCCGAGATGTAGCGACGGGTGGGGCTCATCTCGACGACCTCTGCGGCCACATTTTCGCAGCCCCAAGGACTTCGGCGGGAGTGCGGCCTTGCGTGCGGCGCCCGGTGTGGGCGCGGTCGTGGTTGTAGTACTGGAGATACTGCGCCAGATCCCGGCGGAGGGCCGTGAAGCGGGGGATCAAGGCACGGGCGAAGGTGGGGCGGTAGCACTCCGCGAGGATGGTTTGGTGGACGCGCTCCACGCAGCCGTTGCTCTCGGGCCGGCCCGCGCGGATCCGCGTGTGACGCACCCCGGCGTGGGCGAGGGCCTGCCGGAAGGTGGCGCTGGTGAACTCGCTGGCGTTGTCGGTGCTGACGCGCTGGAGCGGCCAGCCATGGCGGGCCAAGTCCGCGGCGACCTGCTGGGCTAAGGCCGCGGTGTGGCGGGCGGCGGGATTGCGCGGGGTGTTGTGGAGGGTGGCCCAGGTGTAGCTCGTGGCGACGTCAATGGCCGTGTACTGCCAGGTGCGTCCCCGAGAGCCCGTCAACTGGCCGACGTGGAAACAGTCCAGCTGGACCAGCTCGCCCGGCTGGGCGGCCTCGATATGGCGCACGGGCTCCGGGACGCGCGGGGGTGGCTCGGGCGGGGCCTGGTAGCCCGCGATCAGCCCCAGCCGCTTGGCGCGCGTATTGAGGCCCGCGCGGCGCAGCACGTTCCAGATGCCGTGCGGGCTGCGGCGGTGCCCACCCCACCGCGGGCGCCGCAACTCGGCCGCTAGCCGGTCGGGGCCCCACCCGGGATGGGCCAAGGCCACCGCCAGGATGTGCTGTTCCAACCACGGCGGCGTCCGTCACGGCGACTGGGGCGGGCGCCGCTCGCGGGGGCGCAGGGCGTCCAGGCCCCACCGCTGCACGGGCTTGCGCCAGCGGTAATACGTCGACGGATGCACGCCCATGATGCGGCAGGCGGCGCGCACGTTGCCCAGCTCCTCGGCCAGCGCGAACAGGCGTAGCCGGAACCGGTGGAGTACGTCATCATGGGTCATGAGCGGTGCCTCGCTTCCATCTCATCGTTTGATCCCGATGAGATAAAGCGTGCACCGCTCTCTGGCGTCAGCCCAAACCGATGCCAGGTGTCGCGTCTCTTTGGGAAGAGGACACCTGCGCCGAATCAAGGCTCCCAGACCTGTAAACCTTCGTTGGAGCCCACACCCGGAGTTGAACCGGGGGCCTCGTCCTTACCAACTATTTTGCTGTCAGCGCTGAGGCACCCACCTGTAGACCTCGAGCGAAATGCATCAAATTATGGTGTGGTGGGCTTCCGGCGGTCATCTTGGTCGGCTCCGCGGGCCCGGGAACACACTCAGCCGACCCTCTTCAGGCAGAATTCACGCGCAGCGATCGCCGCCTGACCGGAGAATCGCTGCAAGAGCAATGTCCACCGCCGTCGCGTGCCATTGTCCCCTCCGCTTACTCGTTGTTGCGTTTGATCTCCCGAGCGTCGTGTGCGCACCTGACCGTGGTTCGGGAGTTCGCGAATTCGCCTCTCGCCGCCCTGGCCAACGACCACCTGACACGGGATTCCCGGTAGTCCTCTAAACGGGATCCTATTTTGTGCTGTGCTATTGCCGTCCCGGTGACGATCCCCGACGCCCCATCCGCCGAAGCCGCCCTCCGCGTGGCGATCCGGCTCGTCCTGTGCCACTGCCGCGCCACCCGCGCCCTCCGGCAGCTACGCCGTACTTCCAGGAGCGCTTGGCCGCCTTCGACCACTGGCTCGACGCCGCCGGCCTGCTCGCCCCACTGGATCGCTGCCGCCCGTCGCAGCCTCTCGTCTTCTGCAAGTAGTCCAGCGTCATGCCGTCGCCATAGACCCTCGCGCGGAATCCAAACGCGGTCGCGCAGTTGAGCCCGTCCACCGTGTGGCCGGCGCCGGTGATGTCAGCCTTGGTCTCGGTCCAGTCGCCGGTAGTGCCCAGACGGTATTCCACGCGGTATTTTGCGGCGCCCGAAACGGCGTCCCAACTCGGCGGGACGCTATTCGTGGTCACCGTCCCGACCGTGAAGTTCTCGTGCGCGGGCGGCAGCGGGCAGCCGGCAGTCGTCGTCGTGGTGCTGGCCCACGCGACCCACTTGGCCTTATAGGTCGTGCCGTCGCTGTAGGCGCTGACCCTGAAGGTGTAGTCGGTGCCGCACTCAGGCTCCGTCACGTTGTACCAGGTGCCCGTAATGTTGCCGTCGTAGCCCACGATGTCGTATTTCGTGACGCCGCTCAGCGAGTCTCCCATGCCAGTTTGATGTTGCTCTTACCGTGCACGGTCACGTGGAACCCAGACGGCGCGGGCGGGGGGATCCAGTGTGTCCTCAGGAGTGGTCTTGTCTTCGGGTGGGTCGGTCCAATACCCGCAGCTGTCCGTACCGTTGCAGGCGTGGACGCGGAGCTTGTAACGCGTGTTCCACTCCAGCCCTGTATACCTCTTGCTTCGCGCCGACGGCCCCACCACCTCGACGTTGGTATAGGGCGGTTCTCCATCGCTGTCCCGCCAGAACTTCACCCCGAAACCCGTCAGCGGCGTCCCGCCGTCGCTCGGCGTGCCCCATTCCGCTATAAGGACATTGGAGTCGTCTGACTCTCGGCTTAAGCTGACACTCGGCACGATCCCCGGGGTGCCCGCCCGCGCGGCCGCCCGCGCCGCCCCCACTCCCCGCATCGTCGTCTGCGTGGTCCGAATCCGCTCCCCTGACGCCGTGATCACAAACTCGGGCAGCGCCTCCACCGTCAAGCGTTGGCTGACCGACGCCTCGCTGTCACTGTCGCCCGCCCGGCGCACCTCCGCCGTCACCGTCGCCCCGCCCGGCGCGCAGGCGTACACGTGGAAGGTGAGGTCCTCGGTCGCCGCATCCGTCACTGTCGCCGTCTGCGACGACTCGCCGCACCCGCCGACCCCCAGCCTGGCGCGGTCGCTCGACACGATGACCTGGTACACCTCGATGGACGAGAGATTGGAGAGCTCCACCGGGAAGCTGTCGACGGTCAGGTGCATGGGATGCTCGCTCAGGTCGCGGATGCCAATCTCGGCCCCCGCCGCCTGCGCCACGCCGCCGACGACCGTGACACTCAGCAAGCCCACCGCGGCGAGAAGGGCCGCGGCAACGCGGAGCACCCGCCCCTGGCGCCGCAGGCGGCCGCCCGCCGTTTGCAGCCATTGGGCCTGGCGCCAGGCTCGCGTCGAAGGTTCCGATTGGTGATCGGCCGCCGGTAGTCGATCTCTCGCGCCGTTGGTCGGGTGCGCACCGTGACTGCCCGTACCGTCGTTCCGCCGTGGTTCGTTCGCGCCCATGACGCCCGAATCTCCCCGCCTCAGAGATAGAGGAGGATGATAAACTAGCGGTTTACAGCCTCGTCAAGTGATTCTTTAGCGAGATTTACTGATTTTACTCATGAGCTTGAGTGATTCACTTTTCCAGCCCGCATCATCTATGGACTATGGCCGCTCGAAACCCCGTCAACGCCCGCGCCCATTCACGGCGAACCGGTCGCGCCTGGGCCTCGCGGCACTGGTGGTCGCCCTGCTGGTCATCCTGACCCCGTCGGCAAGCGCCCTTGATTGTGACGGAATCTCGCTCGACGACGGCTGCCTCTACACCATCACCGGCGGCGATACCGACGACCCCGACGACGGCTTCGCCGTCACCAACGCCGACGGCGTGCCGCTGTGGGATTTCGTCCAGGCACGCGACCTCCAGGCCATCGGCTATCCCATCAGCCAGCGCTGGAGCGACGGGCCCTTCACCCTCCAGGCCTTCCAGAAGGTCATCCTCCAGTGGGACCCCACCAAGTCCCGCATGAACTACTACAACACCCTCGACGCCCTCGCGAACCGCTATCCCGCGGTCGAGCTGCCCAACGTTCCGCCCCACCAGGTCCTTGCGGAGGACCAGGGCGTCGACTTCGCCACCATTACCCGCAACCACCTGGCGCTGCTGGAGCAGAACGCGGCGATCAAAGCGCGGTTCCTCAGCGAGCCGGACTGGATGAACCTCTACGGCCTGCCGATCCGCTACGAGGAGCGCGAGGTCCACGGCCACCCGCAGGGCCTCCAGATGCTGCGCGCCCAGCGCACCGTGTTCGTCGTCTGGAACGTGCCCGCGCCCGGCACGACCGTGGGCCGCGTCAACCTCCAGAACGTGCCCGACAAGGTGAAGCGGCTCAGCGACGTGATCATCCCCGACGCGGCCAAGGTCCCGGTCGCGGCGCTGGCCGCGGCCGTGGCGGCGCTCGACACGGCCGGCGACGCGTCGTGGCCGGCGGAGTGCGCGGCGTTGAGCGACATCGTGGAACGCCACCGCGGCAACGGCCACAAGGTCGGCATCTACCAGCGCGTCTTCGGCGACCAGGCCGAGGGCGCCTGCCAGTTCGATCACCGCCCGCGCGTCTCCACCGCCTTTGCCTGGGCCTTCACCGAGTCGCCGCCGGGTTCAGCCGCAGACGCAGCGGAAGCCGTCGGCGGTTGGCCGGCGTCGTGCGTGGAATTGCATGACCTCGTGGCGAGCCACCTGGGCAACGACGACAGCGTCGGCGTCTACCAGCGGACCGTTGGCGATCAGGCGGAGGCCGCCTGTCGCCAGGTTCACGCCGACGACGCGCGCGCCGCCCTCGGCTGGGCCGCGCCGTGCGACGCCCCATCTGAAACATTCCACGACCTGGCCCAGGCCGACTCCGCGCTGCGGATGGTCGTCATCCGGCTGCCCTGGCTCGCCTGCCACGTCTACCCCTGGCTCGCCGACGGCGTCTCGGGCCACGACTTTGGGTCGCTCATGAATCTCGCGCGGATCGATGAGAGCTTCGCCAGGGAGCTCGCCGGCTTTCCCTGGTTCGTCGACGGCGTCGATTCCTATCGCGAAGCCGAGTGGGGCGCGCTGCGCGACCTGACCCTCATCGCGGAGGAGTATCCCGAACTGCTCCAAGCCATCCGCGACCTCTCCTGGATCACCGACGCCCGGCCCGACCCGACGATGTTGGCGCTCCTGAGCCTCACCCGACTGGCCGCCAGCAGTGTCGAGCTGGCCATCCTCGCCGCCACCTCGCCGTGGATGAGCGACGGCGTCACGCGTAACGACTCCAAGGGAATGGCCGCCTTGGGCGAGCTCGCCACGCAAGACCTCGCGCTGACGCGGCGGCTCCTCGACTACACCTTGACTCCCACCGTCACGGCCATTGATGTCCTGCTGCTCGACACAATTTATTGGATGCGCGACCTGTACCCCCAAAGGTTTCAGCTGCTCGCGCGGCAACCCTGGTACCTCGACGGCCTTGATGCCACCGAACGCGCGGTCATCGTCGGGACGTTTGATTTATACGGCCTTGTGCCTGAGCAGTTCTTTCAGAACCCCGATCCCCGCTTCTACCGCTCGCTCACCACGACCCTGCCGCAATCCGGCGAGACCACCCTCTGGGCGTTCGACACCCGGCCGTTGCCGGCGGGCGAGGACGTCCTGGAGATGGCCGCCGAGGCTGCGCGAGAACTCGAGCGGTTCATGGGGATTCCATTCCCCATGGATACCATCATCTTTCGGTTCATTCCTGATGATCCTTTGGAGTCTGTCGCGGGATTCGCCTTTGGCCCCTATAACCACGTCGTAATCACTCGGGACTACTTTCCCATACTTGATAGTTCCGATGATCCGTTTCATCGTCGTGTGGTTTACCACGAAATGGCCCACCACTATTTCAACCAAATTGGTCCGTTCTATTCCGGGGACCGGGCACCAGCAGATTGGCTCGTCGAGGGCGGCGCGAATTTCATGGAGTCCTATATCAACTCCCGGCTTGGCATTCAGACTCTCGAGGAAAGTCTAGCCAATATCAGCATTCACCGCTGCCACGAGGTCGGCTATACAAATTTACACAAGCTCTCCGATCCTGACCTATTCGCTGCGGCTATCGCGAGAATTGGCCGTCAGTCCGTCTGCCGATACACGCTTGGCGAGCATTTCCTGCTGACTCTCTACTTCACCATGGGTGAACCCGCGCTCGCGGCGGCCTTGCGCGAAATTCACCTGACGGCGCACCACTTCCGTCCGTTTCCGCATCCAGTTTCCTATCCGTCGGAGCTACAGCTGTTCCAGACCTTCCTCAAGCACACGCCGCCAGGCCGCGAGGACGCCGTCCTCGACGTCTACCGGCGGCTCCACGGCGGGCCGTTCATTCCGCCGGAGAACTAGGGCCGGCCGCATGCAGCGCAATCTCGCCGTAAATGGGGTTACACGGTGACGCCGCGACCGCCGCTGGTCGCTCTGCGCGCCGTGGCGAAGCTGCTATGCCTCGCCGCGTCGGTTCTCGCCCTAGTGGCGGTTCTGGCCCCATCGGTCGGCGCCCTCGACTGCGAGGGCACGCCCCTCGACGGCGGATGTCTCTTCACCATCACCGGCGGCGACACCGACGACCCCGACGACGGCTTCGCCGTCACCAACGCCGACGACGTTCCAATGTGGGACTTCGTCCTAGCGCGCGACCTCCAGGCCATCGGCTATCCCATCAGCCAGCGCTGGGTCGACGGGCCCTTCACTCTCCAGGCCTTCCAGAAGGTCATCCTCCAGTGGGACGCCACCAAGGCCCGCATGAACTACTACAACACCCTCGACGTGCTCGCGAACCGCTATCCGGACGTCGAGCTGCCCAACGTGCCCCCGCACCAGGTGCTGGAGGCCGACCGCGGCGCCGACTTCGCCACCATCACCCGCAACCACCTGGCGCTGCTGGAGCCGAACGCGGCCATCAAGGCGCGGTTCCTGAGCGAACCCGACTGGCTCAACCTCTACGGCTTGCCCATTCGCTACGAGGAACGCGAGGTCAATGGGAATTCCCAGGGTCTCCAGATGCTGCGCGCCCAGCGCACCGTGTTCGTCATCTGGAACGTGCCCGCGCCGGGGACGACGGTTGGTCGGGTGAACCTGCAGAACGTGCCCGACAAGGTCAAGAAGCTCAGCAACGTGATCATTCCCGACGAGGCCAAGGCGCCGGTCGGGGGGCTGGCTGCGGCCATTGCGGCCCTCGACACGACCGACGCCGCGCCCTGGCCGGCGGGGTGCGTGGTCTTGAGCGATATCGTGGAACGCCACAACGGCAACGGCCCCAAGGTCGGCATCTACCAGCGCGTCTTCGGCGACCAGGCCGAGGGCGCCTGCCAATTCGACCACCGCCCGCGCGTCTCCACCGCGTTTGCCTGGGCCTTCTCGGATGCGTCGCCGAGTGCAGCCGCGGACGCTGCGGAAGAACCGGGCGGATGGCCCGCAACCTGCGTGGAGCTGCACGACATCGTCGCGAGCCACCTGGGCAACGACGACGCCGTCGGCATCTACCAGCGCACCGTTGGCGACCAGGCCGAGGCCGCCTGTCGCCAGGATCGCGCCGACGACGTGCGCGCCGCTCTCGGCTGGGCCGCGCCGTGCGCTGCCCCAGCCGGGACGTTCCACGACCTGGCCCAGGCCGAGTCCGCGTTGCGGATGGTGGTAATCCGGCTGCCCTGGCTCGCCTGCCACGTCTACCCCTGGCTGGCGGATGACGTATCCGCCGACGACTTCCAGTCGCTTCAATCGCTCATGAACCTGGCTCAGATCAACGAGAGCTTCGCCAGGGAGCTGGCCAGCTATCCCTGGTTCACCGACGGCGTCGACACCTATCGCGAAGCCGAGTGGGGCGCCCTGCGCGACCTGACCCTCATCGCCGAGGAACATCCCGAGCTGCTCACCGCCATCCGCGAGCTGTCCTGGATTACCGACGCCCGCCCCGACCCGACGAGCTTTGCGCTCTTGAGCCTCACGCGCCTGGCCGCCAGCAGCGTCGAGCTGGCCATCCTCGCCGCCACCTCGCCCTGGATGACCGACGGCGTCACGGATATCGACGCCGACGGCCTGGGCGCCTTGGGCGACCTGGCCCAGCAAGACCTCGCGCTGACGCGGCGCCTCCTCGACTACACCCTGACACCCACCGTCACCGATATCGATTTGCTTTTCCTAAATGCGATAGAGGTAATGCGCCGCGACTATCCCCAGCGGTACCAGTTGCTCGCGCGGCAACCCTGGTTCGTCGACGGCCTCGACGCCACCGAGCGTGCGGTCATCTTTGGTTTTAAAAATCTTTCCGACGTTGGGTTTGAGGAGTTCGTCCAGAATCCCGATCCCCGCTACTATCGTTCGCTCACCGCGACGATGCCGATTTCCGGCGAGATCACGCTCTGGGCGTTCGACTCTCAGCCGTTGCTGGACGGTGAGGTCGTCCTGGAATTGGCCGCCGAGGCCGCGCGCGAGCTCGAGCGGTTCATGGGGATTCCCTTTCCGATGGATTCCATCATTATCAGGTTCATTCCTGATTCTGGTCTTTTCCTTTTTAGTGGGGCGTTTAATGGTGAATATATCAAGTTCTCTCGGAAGCACGTTGGTATTATTGAAGAATCTGATCGTGACTCTGTCTATCACGAAACGGCTCACTTCTATTTCAACGAGATCGGTCCCTACTATGCAATGGGCCAGCCGCAACCAAACTGGCTAGACGAGGGCGGCGCAAATTTCATGGAGTCCTTTATCCACGACCGGCTTGGCACTCGGTCCCTGCAGGAACGGCTGGCCATCATTGAGAGCCCCCCTCGCCGCTGCCACGAGGTCGGGTATACAAATATCCACAAGCTCTCCGATCCTGACCTATTCGCTGCGACTATAGCGAGAATTGGTCGTCAGTCCCTCTGCAGATACTCGCTCGGCGAAGAATTCCTGATTAATCTCCTCTTCACGATGGGTGAACCTGCACTCGCGGCGGCCCTGCGCGAGGTGTACCTGACCGCGCACTTCTTCCGGCCGATGGCGCTACCGCATGCCGGGGCATATCCGACCGACCTGCAGCTGTTTGAGACTTTCCTCAAGCACACGCCGCCAGGCCGCGAGGACGCCGTCCTCGACGTCTACCGTCGGCTCCACGGCGGGCCGTTTATTCCGCCGCCCAACTAGTACCGACCGCATGTGGCGCGATCTCGCTATGCACGGGCTCTCACGGTGACGCCGCGACACCCGCTGGGCGCGCGGCGCGCCGGCAAGCGCCTGGGCTCGCGACGCCGGTCGCGGATAGCTCCCGCCAGCCTATCCAGACCCTGGTGGCCCGTTTAGTCGTAGGCCGGCACCGAGATGACCGACCACCGCCCGTGGCCCTCCTTGCTGCGCTTCGAGTGCGTGGCCTGCACATGAAACCGCCGGGCGCATATCAATCGGCCGTCTGGCAAGGTGCCGAACACATACGCAAACCGGAGTGAGAATAGGATGAGAGGTTCCGTCGAGACTACATGCAAAATTGTGAGGTTTACGCCTGTCATCTATCATCGCGGCGTTGGGGTCATCCCAAGGCCACCAATGAGGTACACCAATAGAGCGCAGTCCCCACCAGCCTGATCGAGAGGCGGACGCCCTGCGCGACCGCCTCTCCCGGCTGACCGAGGCCAGCCTTCGCATCAACGAAAGCCTGGACTTCCAGGTAGTGCTCCAGGGAGTCCTGGACAGCGCCTGCTCGCTGACCGGCTCACGCTACGGTGTCATCAACCTCCTGGACCATGCGGGGCAAGCAGAGGACTTTCTGTTCTCCGGGTTGACTTCCGACCAGACTAAGCAGTTCGCGGCGCTGCCGGATGGAATGGCGTTCTTCGGGTATCTCAGCCGGATCGAAGAGCCGCTGCGACTGCGGGACTTTCACCGCTTCACCAGGGAGCAGGGCCTCCCGGCGTTTCGCCCGCCCTTTCCGATAAGCCCAGTCCTCCCCTTTCTGGCCGCACCGATCCGCCACCGGGATGAGCGCATCGGAGCCATCTACGTCGGAGAGACGGAATCCAGCCGGGAATTCACTTCCGAAGACGAGGAGACGCTGGTCATGTTTGCCTCCCAGGCGGCATTGGTCATCGCCAACGCCCGCCGACACCGGGAGGAGCAGCGGGCCAGAGCCGACCTGGAGACCCTGGTGAACACCGCTCCCGTCGGCGTCGTCGTGTTCGACGCCAAGACGGGGAATCTGGCATCGGTCAACCGGGAGGCGATGCGGATCGTTAGCGGCCTGCACGAACCGGAAGAGTCTGTCGAAGAGCTCCTTGGGAAACTGATCTACCGGCGGGCCGATGGGCACGAGGTTTCGCTGCAGGAGTTTCCCGTCGAGCAGACGCTGCGGGACTGGCAGGCGGTTCGGGCCGAGGAGATCGTCTTGCAGGTCCCCGACGGCCCGTCCGTCACCACCCTGTTGAACGCCACTCCCATCCACTCGGAGGAAGGGGAGGTCGAGTCCGTCGTCGTCACCCTGCAGGACATGACGCCCGTGCACGACCTGGAGCGGCTGCGGGCCGAGTTCCTGGGAATGGTGAGCCACGAGCTTCGCACTCCGCTGACATCGATCAAGGGCTCCGCCGACACCCTGCTGGAGGAATCGGCCACGCTGGACCGGGCGGAGATGCGCCAGTTCTTCCGCATCATCCAGGAGCAAACCGCGCACATGCGGAGCCTCATCAGCAACCTGCTCGACGTGGCCCAGATCGAGATGGGCACCCTGCCGGTGGATCCCCAGCCGACGGAGGTGGCCTCGGTGCTGGACGCTGCCAGGAACCAATTCCTGAACGCCGAAGCCCGGCAGAACCTCCGCATCGACCTGGAGGACGACCTGCCGCAGGTTATGGCGGACCGGCGGCGCATCGCCCAGGTGCTGGACAACCTGCTCTCCAACTCGGCCCGCTACTCCCCCGCCGACAACCCCATCACGTTGGGGGCGAGGCGCGAGGGCGTCCACGTGGCCTTCTCAGTGGCCGACGAAGGCCGGGGAGTGCGTCCGGAGCTGCTGCCCCACCTGTTCCAGAAGTACTCGCCCGTCGATGGCGAGGAGATGGGTCGAGACACCCACGGCTCGGGCCTTGGCCTGGCCATCTGCAAGGGAATTGTGGAGGCCCACGGTGGACGTATCTGGGCCGAGAGCGACGGGGAGGACCTGGGCACCACCTTCATCTTCACCGTCCCGGTGGCAGAGGGACCCCTGGCCACGACCTTCACTTCCCGTGCCAAACAACCGCGGGTGGTGACGGACCAGGGACGCATCCTGGTCGTTGACGACGATCCCCAGACCCTGCGCTACGTCCGTGACGTTGTCTCTAGGGCGGGCTATGAGGCCGTCGTCACTGGGGAGCCCGAGGATGTGCTCAGTCTCTTGGCTGAGCATAGTCCTCGCCTGGTGCTGCTGGATCTGGTGTTCCCCGGCGGCGTGGACGGGATCGACCTGATGCGGGACATCCTGAAGAAACGGGATGTGCCGGTCATCTTCATTTCGGTCTACGGCCAGGACGAGATCATCGCGCGGGCCTTCGATATGGGAGCCGCCGACTACGTGGTCAAGCCCTTCTCGCCCACAGAGCTGGCAGCCAGGATACGGGCCGCGCTGCGCCGGCATACGGGGCCGGAACGCCCCGAGCCGACCGAACCCCTGACGCTAGGGAATTTGACCGTGGACTTTCCCCGGCGGCGCGCCATCTGCGCCGGTCGTCCGGTGCGGCTCACCCCGCTGGAGTACCGGCTGCTGGTGCAACTGGCGCTCTTCGCTGGTGAGGTCGTGCCCCGCGCTCGCCTGCTGGAACAGCTCTGGGGCCCGTCGCACTCGGGCGACCTGCGACCGTTGCGCACCCTGGTCAAGAGCCTGCGCCGGAAGCTGGGCGACGACGCGGCCAATCCCACCTACATTTTTGCGGAGCCCGGCATGGGCTACCGCTTGGCGAAGGGCGCGACGCAGGAACTGGAATCGCCTGGAGCTCCCTAATCTCGGGGCATCCGGCGAAGTCGCCGGCAAGAGTCGAACTCGATGTCGCACCCCGAGCTGGACACCGTAACCAGAGGTCGGCCTCCCGCTTGACGGCGAGCAATAGCAGCTCCTGATCCTTAGCCGTGGTCCGGCGGCAGCCTGAACAATTCCCGCTCAGTGTCGAACCGATTGGTCGGCTACGGCACGCGGCATTCCGGCACGTGTGCTCAGCGGCAGCGGGGCCGTGGACCTCGCGGGTGAGCTACGACAACTCGCCGATGCCTCGTCGACCTACTCAATTCCCCGGAGCTGCCAGCGGCAAGCATTCCCCGTCGGCGCTCGGGCAAGTCAAGGATAGAGCCCGGCGTCGACCGGCCATGCCCCGGAGCGACAACTTGCGCGACGAAGAGACTGAAGAAGTATCACAGTTATGGTGTGGCCAAGCGCTGTGGCAGGCCCTATCACCACGCCGCCGGTGGCGAACAAAGCTTTCCGAACCTGTTTGGACTGATGGGAGCCCACACCCGGAATTGAACCGGGGACCTCGTCCTTACCAAGAACTGGCCCTGTAACCTTAGCTACGCGGGCTTGGTGCTGAGCTCGGGGACCTCCGCCAGCAGGTCGCGCGGGCGACCGGGGGTGACGCCCGGAATGCCAAGAAGCCAGGCTTCGTGCGCGCGCAGGTGCGAATCAGCATGGATAGCGCCAGCGAATTGGGCATCGAGGGCCGCTAGGATGTCGTCGAAGCATTCGACGGACCCGAGTTGGCCTTCGGTCGGCGTGTGCTCCTCGAGCGTCCAGTGGAGTGGAGAACCGACGACGAGAGGAACGCTCTGCGACGCCGTGGCCGATCGGTCACAGGCGCCGGCCAGCGGTAGTTCGTGTTGTGTCGAAATGGAGTGAACAGGCTTCCCGACGACTGCAAGGAGCGCTTCGTCGCGAGCAATCCGAGGGATCGCAGTTTGGTCCAGGTCACCGGTCCGAAGCTCGTCTGGAGGTACGTCCACGAGGGCGCCGTTTCGTTTGCCAGTGATAGGCATTGCCACTTTGCCTGCTTCAGCAGAAGCCTATGGCAAGGCGAGTGGCCCGCGGCGGGGAGTTTCACCGTCGGCGAGGCTTGGATGACCTAAGGCGGCGTACCGAGACTGCCCGTGCGCAAGTGGCTGCGAACGGGACTGCCGGCGAACCAAGAAAGGACCTCGTTCTGGGGCGGTTGGTGCCCGTGACAGGGCGCTCATCGGTCACCGCTCGGTCCTCGTCGGCCCCGAGCATCCCGATCCTCGCTAGCTAGGCCAGCTGCATGCGAGGACGTACGACGGATCCGCGGGGCGCGGCGACACGGCGCTTCTGGCGCCGCCCGCTACATCACAGACCCCATCGCCTCGCCGCCCGACACCGTCGTCTCGCTAGAGGCGACATTCCGAGGCACCTCAAACCAGGGCAAATTCGTCTTGTGAATAATGTCCCGACAAAACACAAGGGGTTCGCGTCGTGTAACTATTATGGTGTTTCCTCAGTTCTCCCCATAATCTGCGCCCCCCGCCGGGTGCCGGGTCCCTGCCTGCTCGGTACACACCGCTTGCCGGACACCGCGCAGGTCACGGCGCAGCGTCGACGAGGCTGCGGAGTGCCACCGCCACCGCCTCGCCCACGGTCGGTCGGTAGACACTTGAGAGATGCGAGCGACTCATCCCCATCTCGCGGCCGATGGCCGCGATGGACTCGCCGCTCGCGTATCGCTCAAGGAACCGGCGTTCGCGAGAGGAAAGCGCGGGAAGCGAGACATCAACGGCACGCATCAACAGCTCCTGCAGCGCGAGCACGCAGCCGTGTGGGTTGTCGGGGTGGCGCCGCTTGGCAAAACGGAGCACGCCGGGCAGCTTGACCAGCGGAGAGCGACGCAGCCGCATGGGCCGGTCGAGATCCCTCAGACACGTGTCCACTAGGCGCGTCCACTCCGCCAGCGATCGCCGACCTGGCTGCGCAGCGGCCTGGCGGACGACTCCAGCCGTAGCCATGGCGTTCATCATCCGGCCAGGTCGGCCCCGGCGGGAATACAGGAATCCGTAATCCGAGCCGACTTGACACCGGCGCGTTATAGGGTCCAGGTCCCACCAACCATGAGCGAACGGCGATCCCGCACAGGTGGTCGACCTACGTGGCGATTTCGATCAGGTCGCCGTTGTCCGTGCGGAGGACGAGTTGCCCGCCCTTGACGGCCACGATTCGCGCGCTGGCGGCGCGGCGGCCCGCCCGTGCCGCCCGGCGAAACGTCCGTCCGTTCGGCAGCCGGTCCAGCGGCGAGTGCGCCCGGTGGCGGCTCACCACGTCCGACGAGGCGAGATGCAGATAGTGGTTCACCATCATCAGCGTCGTGTGGCCCAGAATTCGCTGCAGCGTCAGCACGTCGCCGCCGGCTCGGAGATAGGTCACCCCGAAAGTGTGGCGAAAGCGATGCGGGTGGATGTTCGCCAGATTGGCCCGCGCCCCCAGCCGCTTGAGCACGCGCCCGAGGGTGTAGCGCGTCAACGGCCGGCGCTGGCGCGTCAGAAACACCCGGTCCGCATCCGGGTCCGGGTCGTCCGGCCACGGGCGCGCCAGCTGCAGGTACCGATCCACCATCGACCGCGCGCGCTGGCCCAAGGCAACCGTGCGGTCGCGGGCGCCCTTGCCCCCGCGCACCCGCACTTCGCCCGAGGCCAGGTCGAGGTCCGCCACCCGCAGCCGGCAGAGCTCGGAGGAGCGCAGGCCGGTATCGAGCAGCACGCTCAGGATGGCCAGATCGCGCAGGCCCAGGGGCGAGCGCGGATCGCAGGCCTCCAGCAGCCGCTGCTGATCGTCCGCCGCGATGGGCTCAACCTCGCGCGTCGGCAGCCGCCCGGGCCGAAACGTCCCCAGTGGATGGGCGTCCACGTACCCGGCCTCGGCGAGCCATCCGGCGAACGCCCGCAGCACGCGACAATAACCGTTGACGGTGTGCGCGGCCCGGCGCTCGCCCTCGTGTCCCGGCTTGCGCCGCGGGCGAGCCATGGGAGCGGTGCGCAGATGGCGCTGCCACCGCCGGGCCAGGTCGAGCGTCAGCGCGCCGACCTCGCCCGCCGCCACGCTGTCGGCGTAGTGCGCGAAGCGGCGCAACACGGCGCATTTCCAGCCCAGCGTGGCGCGCGACTGGCCCTCGGCCTCGCAGGCCGCCAGGTACTCCGCAATGGCCTCGGAGAGAGGCGCGCTGGTCCCGATCGGCATGTTCCCCATGATCCTGCCTCCGGCGTCGGCGGAGCGGTCCAAGCGTCCGCCGACCGTTGGCCGGACGTCGGGAAGCGCAGGGGAGCGTTTGGCAGGCGTTGGATTTCGTGGCTGAGGCTAGTGCCCTTGGTCACGACTTCGAAAAAGCTAGTGACCATTCGCAGGCCTCGGCGCCGCGGCGGCCGCTGCCGCCGGAGCTTCGCCCCATCAGGTTTGACGGGGCCGACGTCAAGGGTGCCGAGGGCGGGACTCGAACCCGCACAGCCCGGAGGCCACTAGCCCCTCAACAGAGACCAACCCAACGCTGGTCACCACAGTAGCGTCTCGATTCAACCTACTGCCCATGGTCGCCGTAACGTCCGCAGGCTAGTAAACCCAATCCGCGAAATGCAGTTTCCAAACCACCGAAAACCGGTAGTAATTGCATTTTATCCGATAATCTCGACTGTGCCTATCCCCTCGGTGCCATAACGACGCGGCTTCCGAGCTCTCGCTCGCTCGAGTCATTGGCCATCAGTCCGCCCCGGCATCCGTGAACGGGTTGATTATCCGCAGGCCGCCATAGTCCTGCTCCGCGCTGAAGTCCTCGGAGTAGACGGCTCCGCACCCAGCAAGGCGCGCTGCGGCGAGAATTGCCCCGTCCCAATAGGACAATCTGAACCGGTGGCTGATGATAGCTGCGGCCTGAAATATCTCCACGGTCATGGCCTGAACCGGCAAGGTGAGGATCGGCTCCAGGAACTTCAACGCCTGGCCGTGGCTCAGGCAATCCCGCCGAGTGGGCCGCGTGGCCTGGTGATAGAACTCTTGGAGCACTTGCACCGACACGGCAAGATTAGGCTCCGAGAGCAGTGCTCGTGCGCGATGGCGCCTTTCTGGGTCTGCCGTCGCTCGGCTTGCCGCGTAGATGAGCACGTTGGTGTCGACGAAGCGCACGCTGCAACTCCCCCGCCATCATCTAAGGCCTCGGTGCGGTTTCGGCAATCTCCGCTCTGGCCCGCGCCCGGTCGTACAAGTCCTCCTGGGGCAGGCTATCTCGTGGGTCCAATCCCACCCCGCGCGCATCGAAATCCGCAATCACCTCATTCAGGAGCCGGCCCCGCCGCTCGGCCGCAGTCTCCATGCGCGCTTCCCCCGCCTGCCCGACGGCCAGGGTCCGCAAGTAGTCCCGCACCAGAGCCGACACAGAGGTGTCGAGCTCCGCCGCGCGAATGCGGGCATGCCGGTAAGTCGCGTCATCTACGGAGACGGTGATGTTCTTCATTTGCCACAATCTCGCAGATATAGTGGCTCACAGTATAGATCGGCGAGCCACAGCGATCGCGCTGGCGTTCTGCATGACACGTTGTGGCGCTGCCCCTAACTCTATCTCGGCGACGAGCCGCGCTTGATTGAGAAGTCGCGTTCCACCCCGGTGAGCCCCGAGTCGGGAACCTGGATTCTAAGCTCAAGTGCACTCGGCTGGCCTGCGGGCTACGGCCTGGCCAGCCCATTGGCAGGCTTCGAGCAGTCGTGGTTGCTGTGGGTAGAACGAGCTCCAGACGCTGGCCCCAGGACGCGGATCCTCACAGGACTATTCGGGTCCTGCCTGAAACGTCGATCTTCACGTCACCGCCCTCACGAATTCGCCACTCATGTGGCCTCTTCCCGAGATGTAGCGACGGGCGAGACTGATCTCGACGACCGCAGCGGCCACACTTCGGTAGCCCCGAAGACCTGAGAGGGAGTGCGACCCTGGGTCCGACGCCCGGAGTGGGTGCGGTAGTAGTACCGGACACTTCGCGCCAGATCGGTGCGCAGGGCCGCGAAGCGAGAGATCAAGGCGCCGGCAGGGGCGGGACAGTTGCACTCCTCCACGAGGGTATTGTGGACATGCTCGACACAGCCGTCACACTCGGGCTGACCCGCGTAGACCCGTGTACTGCCGAGGCCGGCATCGGCCAGCGCCTGCCAGACCACGTCGCTGGTGAACTCGCTGGCGTTGGCGATGCTGACGCGCTGGACTAGCCAGCCGTGGCGGGCCAAGTCTGCAGCAACCTGCTGCGCCTGGGCCGCGAATTGGCGTGCGGCGGGCGGGCGCGGCGTGTTGTGGCGGGCGGCCCGAGTGTAGTCGGAGACTACATCACTGGCGGCGTACGGCCAGATGCACTCCCGCGGGCCTGGGGGTCGGGCCCGGCGATCCCTTGCTCCCCTCTTCAGATGAGGCCGACGATGCTGTCGTTGCTGGAGTCGACGACGAGGGCGTGGTGGTGAAGGGATTGGCAGTCGCAGTCTGGTCTTCGTTCCAGCCCAATGCTAGGTCCACGTACTCTTTCATGGCGGATCGCTTCACTTGAAATGCGAACTCATTGTTGATATTGAGTAGCCTTCCATAGCTTCAGGGTTTCCATGTCCAGCTCTTCCTGCTTCCGAATTCTCAAGACTATCGACGCAACTTACCGATAGTCGTACTGAATAAACAGTCGTGGAATCAGCAATTGTACGCGTTCAGTCGATTGCTGTGTCTTTGGGTCGCAAGAACTGCATGTCACAGAGCTGCCGGTAGAGATCGCAGCGCTCGTAGAGGTCCTCGTGGCGGCCGGAATCGAGCACTCGGCCTTCGTCAAGCACCACGATTGAATCCGCGCGGCGCACCGTGGCGAGCCGGTGGGCGATGACAAGCGACGTTCGTCCGCGCGAAAGGGTTTGAAGCGCCTGCTGGATGTGCAACTCCGTCTCCGTGTCAACGTTAGCCGTCGCTTCGTCAAGGATTAGGATTCGCGGATCTCGCGCCACGGCCCGGGCAAAGCTAATGAGCTGCCGTTGGCCGACGCTCAGGTTGCCCCCGCGCTCTTCCAGCACCGTGTTGTAGCCGTCGGGCAGGCGCGTGATGAATTCGTGCGCCCCGGCGGCCTTGGCCGCGTCGGCGATGTCGTCTTCGGTGAGGTCGGTCTGGTTGTGCCGGATATTCTCGCGCACGGTTGCCGAGAAGAGGAAGGGCTCTTGCGGGACGATGCCTATCTGGTGCGTCAGCGAATCCAAGGTGATGTTCCGTAGGTTCTGTCTATCCACCGTGATGCGCCCGCTCGTGACGTCGTACAGGCGCATCAGCAGCGACACGAAGGTTGTTTTGCCGGAGCCGGTCGGCCCCACCAGCGCCACCGTCTCTCCCGGCTCCACCGCCACGCTTATGTCACGCAGGACCGGTTTCCCGGGTTCGTACTCGAAGGAGACGTTCTCGTACCGGACCCGGCCGGACACCGGAGGTAGGGCTATGGCGTCGGGAGCCGTGCGCACCTCGGGCTCGACCTCCAGCAGCTCGACGGCCCGATCTGCCGCCACCAACGCCCGGGTGAGTTGGCCGAACTCGCCGGTCAAGTCCCCTATGGGCTCGAAAAGCCGCTCGATGTACAGCGCAAAGGCGACCAGCAGGCCGGCGGAGAGGGACGCGCCGATCCCTTGGCCGATGACTAGAATGATGACCGCCAGAGCCAGAGCCGCGAGAAGTTCGACGGACGGCCACAGCCCATAGCGGTAGCGCGCGGACCGCAGCGCGGCGCGCAGGTTGATCTGGTTCACATCCTGGAAGGCGCGGGTGTTTTGCTGCTGTCGGTTGAGGCTCTGCACCACTCGGATACCCGCCACGTTCTCTTGGATGCTCGCGTTGACCTCGGCGATGGTCTCGCGAGATCGTCGTATGGGCCGGTGAGCAATCCGACGCCAGAACGCCAGGCTGGGAATCAGCAGCGCCACGAACGCCAGCGTGATCCCCGCCAGCAGAGCGTCAAGGGCCAGCATGGCGGCCGCAATGCCGACCACGCTTATGAAATTCACCGCCGACGGCGCGACAACCCAGAGTGCGTCCGCCAGCTGCTCCACGTCGTTCTGGACGCGCGACATGATCTTGCCCACCTGGTGACGGTCGTAGAAGGACATGGACAGGCGCTGCGCGTGCGCGACGAGTTTGGTGCGGATATCAAACACCACCCACTCCGCGATGGTCACCATGGTCCGGCTATGGAACAGACCCGTGGCCAAGCGAGCCGCGGCGATGAGGCCGAAGAGCCCCACGCTGGCGGCGAAGCCGAGCAGATCGCCTCCAGGGGTTGCGCCCAGGTGGTCGATGGCCTGCTTGACCGCCCACGGCAGCGCGACGACCGTGCCGCTGTACGCCAGCATGGCGACGACCGCCAGCGCCAGCCGTCCGCGGTATGGGCGAAAGTGCCGCAGCAGCCAGAACAACGTCCGCCAATAGCGCGTCTGGCGTTCTTGCTCGAGGTCAAGTTGCGTCCGGCCGGCAGCCGCCTGAGCTCCTGCTGTCGCCATCAGCCTCGACCTCGGTGGTCACGCATCCGCGTTGCCCCCGCGCAGCTCATCAGCCGGACGAAGCTGGAGGTCGTGAATCCGGCGATAGGGGCCATCCCGTTGCAGCAGGTCGTCGTGGGTGCCTTGCTCGACGATCCGGCCTTGGTCGAGCACCAGAATGAGGTCCGCGCGTCGGACCGTGGAGAGCCGGTGGGCGATGACGAACGAGGTTCGCCCCCGGAGCACCTGCGCCATCGCCTGCTGGATCAGCGCCTCGGTCTCGACGTCAACGCTGGACGTGGAGTCGTCAAGAATCAGAATGGGAGGCGCCAGCAAGAGCGTGCGGGCAATGGCGAGCCGCTGCCGCTGGCCACCGGAGAGGGTGACGCCGCGTTCACCCACCCACGTCGCATAGCCGTCCGGCAGGCTCTCGATGAATTCATGCAGTTGGGCCGTCTGGGCGGCTCGAACCACGTCCTCCATTGACGCATCGTCGACGCCGTACGCGATGTTGTCCCGAATGGTCGCCGAAAAGACGAACACGTCCTGCATGACGATGCCAACGCTGCGTCGCAGCGACTCGAGCGTCACGTCCCGGACATCCACGCCGTCGATGGTGATGCAGCCGGCGGATGCGTCATAAAACCGGGGCAGCAGGTGCGCGATGGTGCTCTTGCCGGAGCCCGTGCCCCCGACGATCGCCGCTGACTGACCGGGACGTACCTCAAACGACACGTCGTGCAACGCGGGCACGCCGTCGGTGTAGGCGAATGACACCGAGTCGAACACGACGTGCCCCGTGGCGGACAGCTCCCGGGCATCCGCGGCAACGCCGAGCGGGTTCCTGGTGTCGAGAACCTCGAAGATGCGCCCGCCGGCGGCCACGGCGGCGGAAAAGAGTCGCACCCGCCACTCCAGGCCCGTGACGGCACCGCCCAACATCACCAGGAACAGCACAAATGCCGCCAGCGTTCCGGCAGTGATAATGCCCTGCTGCACCTGCCATCCGCCAACGAGCAGAATCCCTGCGGTCAGGACGGCGTACAGGAAGCTGAGGACGGCATCCCTGGTCACGGAAAGCCGGTCGGCGAGAATAAAGTTGGTGGCGACCGCACTGGCCCTCTCTCGAAACCGCAGCTGCTCGTAGTCCTGGGCGCCTAGGGCCTTGACCGTTCGAATTCCAGTC
Source organism: Chloroflexota bacterium (assembly GCA_026708035.1). Classification (NCBI taxonomy): domain Bacteria; kingdom Bacillati; phylum Chloroflexota; species Chloroflexota bacterium. The sequence goes on from JAPOVQ010000030.1 coordinate 194,710, forward strand.
AGACTCTCTTGGAGCAGGGTGTTCATGCGTCCTGTTTCCCGATAGGCCTCTCGATAGATCCGAAACAGTCGGGCGGCTAAGGCGATCCCAAACCCCGAGATCATCAGGGAGCCGATGAGGACCATGAGACCCAGCTGCCAATTCATGCTGAGCATGACGATGGTGGCGAGGAAAAACAGGGTGAGAAACGCGATGCCGCGCATCACGCCGACCGATACGAATATGGCGCAGGCGTCGGCGTCGACGGTTGCCCGTGACATCAGGTCGCCGGTCTTCTGGCGGTCGTAGAACCCGAAGTTGAGCCATTGCAGCTTGTCGACGAAGTCGTTCCGGAGCCGATACTCGGTCACCCGGCCGACGCGTTCGGCCAGGTAGAGGCCCAGGAACCCCAACACCGCCCGGACCACACCAGCCGCGATCATCAGGACCGCGATCAGCGTCAGCGCATCACGGCCTTGCGCTAGAAGCGCGTCCACGGCGTCGCCGGCAAGGCGCGGAAGCACCACGCGCGGCACGATCGAGGCAACCGTTACGACGGCTGTCACGATGACGAGCGCCCGCTCCGTCAGGGCATACTTGACGAGACGGATTAGGGTCGGCATGTAGGTTTGGGGTCTTTAGTGGTCTGCGAGGACTTTTCGGCCGATCAAAACGTGCCAAGACCACATGAGTCGCGGGGCGCTGCGTCCTCAACGTTGCCCGGCCGCTGCCGGGGCGTCAATCGGTCGGCGTAGGCACGCTTACTCGGGGTGGCTGTACCTATAGACATTGCCTCGAAGGTGGCGCGGCACCAGCTTCCCGACGTAGTAGCTCCAGAACTGCAATCTCGGGCACTCTGTCATGGAACACCCAGAGGCCGCGGTCCGGTTTTCGGTCGGGAAATGCGCTCGCCCATCTGCTCCTTCACGATGTTCTGTGCATCCGTGAAGTGAACGACGGGGATCGCTGCGGGCACTTTGGGAGGCTTGGCGCTGAGCGGCCGAAGGGAGGACGCCTCACGGTCGGCGATGTTTTGCACCATCGCTGCAATCACCGCGTTGAGCATGGCCATAACGGAGCGGTGATCCTCAGTGAAGCCCATCTCGATGTCGAGCGACACGTACTCGCTGGTGTGCCGAGTGGTGTCGTGAGGTTTGGCGCGGAAGAGGGGACCAACCTCGCAGACGCGTTCGAACACGCCGGCGAGGATCTGCTTATAGAGTTTCGGGCTCTGCGGAGGTAGCCCGTTCGACCAAAGTAGTCGACCTCGAAGAGATCTGTGCCCGATTCTGTGCCGGAGCCGACGATGTGTGGCGGCGCTTCTAGGCCGGGTGCCGGGAGTACGGTTCTATAGGTCACACGCGAGCGATTCCCCCGTGATGGGTGGAAGTTCGCCCAGCAAGCTGAGGGACGAGTTGCCAAGCAGGCAGGACTTCTCCACGTTGCTGGAGGTGAAGGTGCTGTCCGGTCAGATCAGACGGTGTGACTACGGTGCAGTGGAGTATGCGAACAGGCTATTGGGTTTGGGCATCTCGCGGCGGCGAGGCGTTGCAGTCGCCGTCGGACGACGACGGCCTCGCCCGCCGGGCCTCCGTCCGCGTAGGCGCCGCCGTGCTGGCGGTGCCCGCGTTGGACGTGCCGCGGTACGTAGCGCGGATTCCCACCGGGACCTTCGTGCTGAGCCAGCGCCTCGACGAGCCCGCCAGCCATGCCGGGGCCGCCTGGCCCCGGTGACCAGCGCGCTTCGAGGGCCTCAGCGCCTGTAGGCAATCGCCACCACAGCGCCAGGGAATTGGCGCAGGCAGGGAGAATCTCTGATGAACCGGCTTTGAGGCAGAGAAGATCCCCTCGCCGCGCTTTGACTAAAGGTTGGCCCCAAGCGCAACCCCGGCCGCGCACGCTCGGCGAGCCTAAGAAAACGCGAGCCCACACCGTGGATCCCGCCGGGTGCGGTGTCCCGCCAGACACCGCCGCACTTCCTCCGCTCCGCGCCAAGGTGCTCAGCCAGCTTCTGGGCAAGGACCGGGGCGTCCAACCCGTGCGCGGCCAGCGCGAATTGCCACGCGCTACGGCGGTACGAGGGCGCCCACTCGCGCGAACACCGAAGCTCCCTCGCATTATCGGTGAACTCCGCCAAGAGGCCTTCCCAGGAGCCAATCCCGATGGACTCGCGATACCCGCGATAGCTTAGGGCCATCCACAGCTCATGCGCGCACACGCGCACGAAACTCACCGGGACGGCGGGATCGACGCAATAGCGCTCGTGGATCCGGTCGCATGTCACCACGAGTGCTTCCTGGATGATGTCTAGGTCGATGGCCAGCGTGGCGTCGAGATCGACCAAAGTGGGTCAAACTCCATCCGTTGCCTACCGACGCCAAGACCGTCAACTTCCGCGTGGCCGACGACTGACCGTGACTTGTCTGGTCATGCCATATGTCTGCAGCAATTGCCCTGAAATATGTAGGCCCACACGGGACCAACATGGAATGCACTCTCGACCTGCGCACCAAAGATCCGTCGCCTTCGACTACGACAAGATAGCGGGACGGCAGTTCCAAGGCTAATCGAAGTACAAATCCCGCCCCGGGGCCGATCTGAGAGACTAGCCGCAAGTCCAACGGCCCGCGGTTTCGCAGCCAAACCAAACGACCGAATCACTAGACGATCCAAAATCAAGTCGTGTCATTGGCTATCGCCTCCCAAGTCTACAAATGTTATCGAGAATTCAGCTCTTCCATCGAACAGCTTCAATCGTAGGTCCGATAACCAGATTATCGAGGATTTCCTTACTGCGTTGGGCAACTTCACGAGCAATACTTACCCCATATAAGGACAGGTGCTCCATGGTTATATTAATCTTCCTCTCAACATCTAAGTCTACATTCGCTGGCAGCTCATCCATATCAAGAAATCCAGTTTCCCCATCAACTCCAATCCAGTAATCAACAACCAGATCAGTCCAGCTGATTCCACTATCAGAGATCATGACAGCATCGACAATGTTGAAGTAATAGCCAATAGTGGTTTGATCTGGCGACAGCCAATGGTAAACATTGTATTGGCGATCAGACCAATAGTACCCGAGGGAAATGTCACCTTTGTTTGTGCTGATCGTTGGCGTTTCGTGCGACCAGCCACGGCGCGACACCCATAACGCCACAGCTTCGTTTGGATGACATATCGAGCACAATCGGGTCGGATACACATGATCTCTCCCATCTAGCGTTCGCTTTATTTCTAATATCACGTCGAGATTTCTCGTCACGACACTAGACTCAGAACAATAGCCACTAGCCTCAGATCCTCATTGTAAGCGCCAGGGAATTCGCAGACCGGAATGAGACTGTAAAATACCTTCCCAAAGGAAGTAGTGCAAGTGATCCGACCGGTCGAATCTGGCCTATTCTTACTTGTCGAACGTTTTCTGCGACGATCCTCCTACCGCTGGGCCACTGCTTGATCAGGTGCCGGAATAGCCTATGGCGGCCACGCCCGCCATCACGTCCCTGTTTCCTAGGGCCACAATGACTACAGCCTGGAGGTTCGCGTCCGGTTAAGGGGATCAATGCGACTCATTCTATGTGCAAGCCGTAGCGTGACAGCAGATCGGTGAGTGCCCGCCGGTTATCGACTCCGCGATGGAGCTGAAAGGTGGATGCCCAAATGCCCAACTTACGGGCACTCGAGACATTGACCTCATGGTCGTCAAGAAACAGCACCCGGCCCGGCGGCACGCCGATGGAATTGAGGACGTGCTCAAAGTACTCCTGGCTTGGCTTGGCATGTCCCAGGTCGCAAGAATAAAACTCCTGATCGAAGTGCGCCTTGTACCCGAGTTCCTCCGACATATAAGTCGCCCTGTGGCGCTGCTGATTGCTTGTTAAGTGGCAGGTGATTCCAATCCCCTGAATGCGCCTCACGATGTCCAGTATCTCCACATGAACGTGGATGGTGTTTAGCAGACGCAGAATCTCGCAGGGAGCTGCAGTGCTACCGTGGCGCCGGAGGAGTGCCTGCATGTCCCGGACAAGGTCGCCCTCGCCCGAGAGAGCGGGCCGCTCGACCTCGAAGATCTCCTGGATGAACTCTTCTACACCTTCCTCCCCGGGCGGAAGCAGGGCCGCTAGGGCTGCATGTCGGCCGGCCGGTATCGACTGGAGCACGCCGTCGGCGTCGAACAGCACAGCCTCGATGGCCCGCAATGAGGTCGATGTACGTTGGCGACCCTTCAACATCGGCTTACTTGAACCTGTAGACGGTCCTCAGTCTGAGGGTTGGACGGCACCGCCTGCGATCGCTGTCTGCAATTGGCATCTACGATGCTAAGGCAAACATTAACACGAAGACTCTAGGTCTTGGCAAGTCTGGTGGACGCGTTCGGCGCACTCATTGCTTTGGGCCGAGCCTGGGCCCGGGTGCGGGGCGGCCGCCAGCGCCCACCGCAGCGCCGGTCCGGCGAAGCAGGCGTTGCCGGCAGGCTTCGAAACGTTGGGCGTGCCGCGCGAGTCGACGGCCGATCTGCACGCGCGAGTTTGCTATCAGGTGGGGAGGATCTGGCGGAAGGTGCATCCCGGCGCCGTGGCGGCGCTCGACGTGGACAGGCGACGGCGAGACTGCGACTCAATGGGCAAGAACTGCGAGGCTTTGCGCACTACCACCTGTCCGGCAACTAGCGGCACGAATACAAACGGCTTCCGGAGGTGCGGATCGTGACGGCTCATCGGCCGCAGGTACGGTGGACATTGGCGGAGGTGGAGGCGGCGGAACGCGGCTTCAGCCAAGCCAGGTTTGGCGCGCCGGCCGACGAGTTGGGCAGGGTATGAGCTGAGTGCCCGACGCCTCGGGGTTTTGCCGCGTTGCGTCCGCGTAAGCGCTGAATTCCCCAGATGTCCATCTGCATACAGCTGCGGCTGGAGTAGTACGTTCTGGTAGAACGCTTTCGAATTCTCGGCGGACGCTGGGCTTGGTAATGGTCAGGCTGCCGTGCGCGCGCCGGGGCGGCCACCTGAGTTGCCTATGATCCGACGATTTGCACGACGTGAGTTTTTGAAGGTCGCCGGTATTGGGGCCGTCGGAAGCCTGGCATCGGCAGTAGCCGCATGTGGGGATCCGCCACTGGACCCCGCGATTGACAGCCGCCGTTGGGACTTCGCATTCGTCGATGTGAACGTCGTACCGATGGACATCGAGGTTGTGCTGGCCAACCGCACGGTCGGCGTGGCAGACGGGCGGGTCGCGTGGATCGGCCCTGCATCCGACGTGGACGTGCCGCCGCACATTCCGCGCGTGGACGGTCAGGGACGGTACCTGATGCCGGGACTGGCTGATATGCACATACATGCGCCGGTTCCAGACCAGCCAATTCGTGAGTCTCAACCATCTGAACAGCGCGCTATCGCGGAGAAGCTGGCTGAGATTCAGGCGGGGTTCATGGTCATGCTCGTCGCGAACGGTGTCACCACGGTCAGGAACATGTGGGGTCGACAGGCCGATCTCGCCCTCATTGACCGCATGAATCGTGAAGACGTGCTTGCGCCAACGATGCACACGACAGGGCCACTCCTCGACGACGCGCCGCTTACGTGGCCATCCGCAACGGCCGTCACCGCTCCTGCGGCAGCGGAGCGCGAAGTCGTGCGTCAGAAGGAGCAAGGCTACGAGTTCGTGAAGGTCTATAACAATCTGAGGCCAAACGTCTACGCTGCGATCACGGCTGCCGCCCGCCAGGTTCAGATGCCCGTTGTTGGTCATGTGCCGTGGCGAGTCGGCGTAAACGCCGTTCTCGCCGCGAGGCAGTCGAGCATCGAGCACTTGTGGGGATACCTATTCGCCGCGCGGCGGGACAAATCTCTCCAACTCGGTGCGGCGAATCCACAGATCTGGGTCGATCGGGTGGATCCGGCACTGCTGGACGGACTCATTCGGGCCACCGCAGCGGCCGACACCTGGAACTGCCCTACGCTAGTCCTGTGGCACCGCCAGCAAAATCCGAATCGGGAACCGGAATCCGAGCTTGCTCCCCTACTCCGCTTCGTCCCCGCGCGGATGCTTGAGGGCTGGAAATCGGCAAATGCAAGATCGGCGAGTGTCCGTGTGAACCACGAGCGCGCGACCAGCATTCGACGGGTTCTGACGAAAGCGCTGCATGATGCCGGCGCGGGATTGTTGCTGGGCACCGACGCCCCAAACCCATTCGTTGTCTACGGGTTCTCCATCCATGACGAACTCGATCACCTTGTTGAAGCGGGGCTCAGCCCCTTCGAGGCGCTTCGAGCCGGTACGAGCGCCGCGGCGAAGTATCTGGGAACGCATCTAGGCTATGGGAGCAATTTCGGAACGATAGCTGTTGGTGAGCGAGCGGATCTCATCCTGACGCAAGAAAATCCGATCCAAAACCTCCGGACACTTCGGAACAACGATGGGGTCATGCTCCGAGGTCGGTGGCTGTCGCGGTCCGAGCTATCCGGCAAGCTGAAGGACCTCACGCAAGCGATCGCCTTCACCGATCAACTGATTCGCGATGTCCAGTAAGTCTCCCCGCGCATGGCGCTAGCAGACCGACAACCCAACTTGCTGTGCTGTCTCCACGCCTGCAGACCAGCTGTTAGTTGCGGGCCTTAGCAAGCGGGGCCACCAAACGAACCAGATTCCGCCGGAAGCCCCGATGGATAGTGCCGCTGCGTGGGGCAGTCGCGGCCGGCTAAGCGGGTCACCCGCTCGCGGCGGAGCACACAATCGTGGGGCGGGGGATCCCGGGGAGCCATGCCAGGATATGCGCCCCCAGCCAAACCGGCGGCGCGCCCGCAAAGTGCGCGGTGCTCCCACCCCGGGCATGGCGTGCAGGCGGTACCGAGTGACCACGGCGTGCGTGTGCCGCGTGGCAGCGTCTGGACGTTGGTGCACCGGGGCTGCACATCAGCCGCGAAGCGGGCCAGCCCTCAGGCGTCGAGGCGGTCGATCTTGGCTAGGACGTTGCGGCGGCCGCGACTAGTCACCATCCCACGACTCTGCAGCAGCACCCGTAGAGACGGTCCCAAACCTCACGGTCATCCCGCGGTCGGCAATCAGGGTGTAGGTGGCAACGCCTTCAGCACCCTGGTGAGGGCGCCACCGCAGCCAGCCGGCAAGTTGTGGGAACCCCGCCCGGCCCAGTGCTAATACCTGGATCTTTCGGCGACAGCGGACCGCGTGACTGTCAGCTGGCAGGCCCCGGAGAGCGGGGACGCTCCCAAGTGGTCCATCGTGCACCTGACGCCCGATGACGGCAGCAAGGGCGGCGCCTCGACCTCGCCACCACCCTGCCGGAGGCCGAGCCGGAGTAGGAAGAGGGGCAATCGGAACCATAGCCTCCCGCCCCCAGGACACCGTCATTGGGCTGGATCCAGCGACGCTTGCGCGGTGGCTGCGGGCCGCCTGCGCCGAGCAGTGCCGCACCACGAGCGCGTGCCAGCGCCTGCCGGTTGTGGCACCCCAAACCGCGAGCTATGGTGCCGGCAGGTGGGCAACGACGCCCGCCCCAGGATAAGGAGGCTCTGATGCCTCACTTCAGCACTCGCGCACGAGCCGTGGTCGGCGGCGGAATCCTGGCGGTGCTCCTCTTGGCCTGTTTCAGCGTGTGGAGCCAGCACACGAGCGCGAGCGTCGACGAGTAGACGCGGCTAATGGGCCGAGAGCGATTGCGACCCTGCTTGCAGTCCCTGTGCCTGTCGTGGCGGCCACCGTGGCCGCTGGTGGCACCTGCACCCGATTTGACGACGGGCCGGCCCGCACTGGCACGACGCTGACCGCCGGGCCGGTGGTCGGTCAGACCCTCCGGCCCCGGCCCGGCTGCAATGAGAGGAGCACCAAATGAACCGCGCAGTGAAGGGCGCGGCGCTGGCGATCGTGGGCCTCGTGTTTGTGGTGATGGCCGTCGCGATGGTCTGGCACACCGTGCGCATGGAGTTGATTTTCTGGGGCGCGTCCCCATCGTCAAAGACGGTCGCCGGCGATGAAGACGCATTGCACGGCAGAATTGTGCGTGAGGTCCTGCTGGTCGAGGGCGAGGGCCGCGAGGATCACCGGTTCGCGCTGACGCCGGGCGTTTGGCGCGCCACGGTCGAGGCGATGGACGCAACGGTCGATGAGGCGCGACTCAGCTCGACCGGTGAGCGCAACAGCACGTCCATGTGGAACCTGGACTACCCGCTGGTGTTCACGGTGGGAGAGTTCTCGCGAGCCAAATTCACCCACGGGCAGGAGCTAGCGATCCGGGTCAACACGCTTGAGGATGACGTGGAATGGTCCGTGACGCTGGAACGGTTCGCGGAGCCAGTCTGGCCGTGATGCTCAATGAGTCACGCCAAGCGGTCCGACTATGCCCGGCGACAGGAGAACGCTTTCGGACCCATTGAGTTGGTGCTGATCTTCGTGCTGCCGGCGGTGCTGAACCTGGCTGGAGCGGCCGTGGTGATCATTGCCGTCTTCAGCCGAACCGTCGGCCGGCCCGCTTGCGCCAGGAGGCTGACTCGAGCGATCGGTGGGCGCGGCTCGGTGTCCTAGGAGGCTGAGTTCCCGCAGGCTGTCGATGTCGCCACCGCGGCGGCACCGTCATGCTGTCATGGCTCGTGGCCCCCAATGACGATTGGTGCGCCCCACATCGCCAGTGTCCTCGTGATGATGGTGCGGGACGACCATCGCAGCCTCTACGATTTGCTCGACGGCACCGTCGTGATGACCGGCGGGTACCAGCGATTCACGTATTGCTTCGGTGGCCTCCAGTCAAAGTTGTCGAATAGACGCACCAGGATCCAGTCGCCGGCGGCCCCGCCGCCCGTGATCGCCGGTCCGGTCAGCACCCATGAGGAGTTGAAGCTCGCTCACTTCGGGTGACGGCGAATCCATGTCGTGCGACCTCCATGCCGGAAGTCAACCGAAGGCATTCCACAGCCACTCGACAGCGCGGGTCACCCTGTCGAAGCCCCAGATACCGAATTGCGTTCGACCATACTGCCGATGCGCGTGTGCCTGCTGCTCAGGGCCATAGACCGGGCCGTAGATCACCGGTGGCCGCTCATTTAGTTTCAGGGCTCGCTTTAGGTGCCGCCAGCACCGGGATGCTCCGGTCACAGGCACTCGCCGTCGTCGGCGGCGCCGGTGGGAAACGGCGTGAACGCCACCGCCCAGGTGAAGCCCGGCGGCACATTGGCGGTGACCGCCACCTCGCCCGGATCCACGCGGGGCCCGCTAACGCGCTGGCCGGCACTGGACCCCACATAAAGCACGGTGCACGATCGACTACTCCATGACCCGCCACCGAACCCCTCGACGGATTCGTAGCTGCCGTCCCACACCCAGTTGGATGGCTGCTCACCGGATGTCCACAAGAGGTCCACCCGCCAGAGGCCCGGCGACAGGTCCGCGATCGCCGCCTCGTCACCGACGACCTCGACCCTGATCGACGCATCGCTCTCGGAAACAAGCCGCTCGATGTCGATTCCCCAGCGCACATCGGGCCCGGGCGGATTCACGGTGATGCGCGTGGGACCCGGATACAACGCGTCGTCGCCGTGATCGCCCACCGCAAACGAGACTGACTCGGTACGTCCCCAGGTGAAGCGGCTGCGTCCATCCACGGACTCCATGGTGACGTCGAGGGCGAAGGTGTCGCCGCAGATCGTGGCGGTGTAGACGCCTGGCGCAAGGTCGCGGACCTCAGTGCCAGGGCCGACGCCCGTCAGGTCGATGGATTCGCAGAGACCCGGCAGCGTCGGGTCTGTGACGTCCGGCGGCACGATATTCGTGACCTTGCCGGTGACGATCTCCTCGCCACTCCCGGGTATCGCACGAACCGGAACCCGCTCGACGGGGACTTCCCTCACAATCTCCGAGGAGACGATCTGCTCGCCCATGCTGGCCCGCGCGGCCATTTCCATGAACGTGCGCGTCTCGCGGCGGGCCAACTCATCGCTGACGGTCTGCCACACGAGGCACCCGGCAATGACGAGGCCAATGGTCAGCCACACGAGACGTTCAGAGCGGGCCACGTAATTCACCCTTCGCTCTCAAGCGTTCCTACAGGCGCCGGGCCGGTGGTCGGACATCCCCAACGCCGCTTGCGTGACGGTGCGCTGGTCCTGATGGCCTCAGGGCCCGTCAACCGTTCACCTCGTCGGCGGGCTGCAGTTCGACCCAGAACTCCATGCACGCGCCCGCCTGGGCGTGCCGGTCGGGCTGAAACCTGATCACAAGCTGCCGACCAGCCAGGAGCGGAAACGACGTGCCCACGTCCACCAGCCACTCGTGGATGTGCGGGCGCAGGTCCTCAGCCAAGGCCCAGGCCCATTTCAGCGCGGCGGCCGTTTCCACGTCGGGAACGGAGCCGCGCGGGATGGCCGTGGGGTGTGCCGTCGCCACGGCTGGCCGCCCAGCGGTAGCCGGCGCCCCTCCGTTAGGCGTCACAGCCGACCACCGTCTCGGTGATGGTCAGCCGTGGATCCGCGCTGGAGGAGGGCAGCAGGTGGTCGCCCGGCACCTCCGTTTCTGGGCCCGCTGCGCCGACCCGGGCGATGAACAGCCTGGCGCCGAAGGCCAACAGATTGGCCGCGACAGCCATCCTGGCTGCCTTGCGAAGGAGACGCCGTTTCATAGCGGACCTCCTTGTCATCAGGTAGTCACCATTGGCTACCTACCAGCACAGTAGCTCGCCATGCGCGCGTGTCAATCTTCTCCTTCGAAGTGATTGCACCGGGCGGAAACGACGCCGCTAGCAGCCGTTGATGCGCTTGCCAGCTACCCGCACGGGTGCGGGTGAGTCGAAGCTGCTGCTGCGTCCCGTGAGCACGAAATGAGCCTAGTCGGTGCTTAGGCATCAGTGGCCTGTTCCAACCAACTCATGACCTGCGACGGGTTTCGGGTCTGCACCAAACAGAGAAATCGCAAGGCTTGAATCCATCGGCCGCGCTGCCCGCACTATGTCTACGGCTGCGGCCACGGTGCACTCTGCAGCAAGAGTGCGGGACGTTTCCCGAGACTCGGATCTCTACCATCCACCTGCTGCGGGTGCGGTGGATGCTGCTGGACGTGAATGTCTGTAGCGCCCGGCCGCGTCGTGACCCACAGGCCGGACCCTTCCGACACCTCGCGCGACGCCGCGCGGGTCGACGACCGTCCGGTGATGGCTCCACGGCAGCCGCCCGTTTGCCTATCTCGACTGCTCGGGCCCGTCGACTGTGAATGCTATGTAATCGGACGGCAGCTATCTTGCAATCAGACGGGCCGAACGTTGCAATTGGACGGCACCCATTTTACGATCAGACGGTGCCTAACCTTCCGTTCTACCGGCGTTACGCCGACCGTCGGCTGGCCGAGGCCCTGGAGGACTCGCCCGCGGTACTCATTCATGGGCCGCGCCAGTGCGGGAAGACCACTCTCGCCCAGGTCGTGTGCGCTCCGAGGCAATTGCCCTGGCGGAACGCCCGGGCACCGTGGGCTGAAAGCCCCGAAGCACGCGGGGCCGAGTACGCCTACTTCAGCTTCGACGACGATGTGGTGCGCGGCGGGGCCGAGGCTGATCCCATGGGCTTCGTCGCGTCCCTACCCGAGCGCGTCGTCCTCGACGAAGTTCAGCGTGTCCCAGGGTTGTTCGCCGCCCTGAAACTGGCCATCGATCGCCGGCGCGTCCCGGGGCGATTTGTCCTCACCGGATCCAGCAACGCGCTGCGGGTTCCCACGCTCGCGGACTCGCTGGCGGGACGCCTGCAAATCGTCCGGCTCCATCCGCTCGCGCAATCTGAGTTGGCTGCCGGACCAGCCGGTGCCACCCTCCCAGATCCGATGCCGCACTTTCTCGACACGCTATTTCACGGCCGGTTCCCAACCCGGCAGACCGAGCCGCTGGGCGGGCAACTGCGCGAGCGGATCGTGGCCGGGGGATTCCCGGCGGCCCTGGCCCGTCCTGCAGGTCGGCGACGGACGGCCTGGTATCGCGATTACGTGCAGGCGCAGTTGGAGAAGGATGTGCGGGACATGGCCCGCATCACGATGCTCGACGCCCTGCCTCGGCTCCTGATGCTGGCGGCAGCGCAGACGGCCACGCTGCTCAACGTTTCCAATCTCGCGTCGTCGTTCAGTCTCAGCCGCCCCTCAATCAGCGCCTATTTGGGTCTTCTCGAACGGGTCTTCATGCTCGAGCTGCTCCGCCCGTGGCATAGCAATCGACTGCGCCGCCTCGTCAAGACACCAAAGCTGCACATCGGCGATACCGGCCTCGCATGCGCGCTACTCGGGATCGATGCCCGCGGCCTGGCGAAGCATCGCGGGCTCCTGGGCCAGCTTCTCGAATCGTTCGTCTTCCAGGAGTTGCGGCGCCAGGCCAGCTGGTACGACGCGCACCTCGAGTTTTTCCACTACCGGGATAAGGATCAGGTCGAAGTCGGTATTGTCATTGAGCAAGGGGCGTTGGCGCTGGCGGGCGTTGAAGTCAAGGCGTCGGGCACCGTGACTGGAGCGGATTTCCGAGGCTTGCGCCGGCTCAGGCGAGCGGTTGGTGACCGATTTGCTGCGGGTGTGGTGCTCTACGACGGTGAGGTCTGCACCAGCTTTGGCGATGGGCTCTTCGCAGTACCGATCCACACCCTCTGGGAAACCGCCACCTGACCATCGGCATCGAATCCATCGGTTCGGCCGCCGCGCTGGTCTGGAAGGTGGATCTAGGCTGACGGTCTGCCCACGAACCCGCCACTGCACCCGACACGCCTAACCCCAAGCGTCCCGACTATGCACAGGGCGTGCCGGAACGCCGCCGCCTCGAAGCCCTGGTGCGATTCAGTCGCGACCCTCCCCACAACGCCCTGGACGACGCCTGCCGCTAGCGAACCGGGCTAAGCGGCGGTGCCCGTGGAGACTCACACCATTGTCTTCCACTGATTGCTGCGCATGCACCGGTGCTTGCCGAGAGTCCGCCACCGGCGCCTGATCCTCGGCTAGCCCGCCCAACTCACCGGCCACACTCCGCGCCAAGTCCGCCCTCATCGTCCACGCACACCGTGTCCGATCTCGAGTCAACGAAGACGACGGCCTCATCCCCAGCACCGCCTCCCGAGAATCCGTCCAAACCCATCCAACACGAACAAGGCCGGCAGCTGAGGTTCAGTCGTACTCACGACGAACTGTGGAGGAAATCCTCCGTCGTCCCACACCCAGATTCGGCTCTTGCTCGATACACACAGGATCTGTTTCAAATATGGCCAGCTCAGGAAAACGACCTAAGGCGTGGCTCGGACATGACGGCAGCTCCGTAAGGCCGAGACCAAGTAAGCCCTCACGTACTGTGCTGCACGCTCTCCGGTGGGGGAATCTACGCTGACGCTCGCCCCAGGTCGGCGAGCCTGCCTTAAGGGGCAGGCACACCGGGTATCAAGGTTGTCAGTTAGGCCCCGAGGCCACAGGCGAGACGCTAGCTGATGGTCCGTCTACGGCACCAAGGCTTCCAGTTCAGATCCAGGCGAGGACGACCACCGGCCATCTCACGCGCGCGGAGGCCGTCAACACGGGATCTTTGGGCGCGTTTCCCGACTGACGACCAGAACTTCGTTTCCCACCAGCCAGTCCCTCGCAGGGAAATCAGGGGACGTCGAATCGCCTCGCAAAACCTCCCGGCGACCACGTCGTCGACCATCTCGTTGAGCCGTTCGATCTCGCCTTCTGCGGACTCGTCGCACGCATCGCAGCCACAACTCGGAAAGAGCTCGCTGTACCACCGCCCGAATCGGACGTGAAGACCCGGAAAGGTTGAGAACACCACCGCAATCGGGGCGGCGTCGGAGTCCCTGGGGTTGAGTCTCACATGCGGACGTGCAGGGTCCAGTCCCTGCTCCAGTTCCGCGTCCAGGCCATACCCCTCGGTACGCTCCACGTCGAAGTCGTTCTCCAGCCGGCCGATAATCTCCAGCATGGCCGAATGCAACGGTTGAAAGCGCTCAGCGTTGGTCACGCGGCTGTACGCCGAATCTGGAGGTGGTCCCGCACTTTCGCATTTCGCATATCCAAACCAGCCAGGCATTTCCCTACGTTCCTTGTTCCACGCCAGCCTCACGCCGCAAGATTGTCCAATTGTGACGTGCGGACGCCGCGGAGATCGAGCTGCCGAGGCGACCGCGCCCAGCTCCGGATCCGCTGAGG